>NZ_JBSQVP010000003.1:0-89688 GCF_055136605.1 Aquaspirillum sp.
ATTTTCAAAGCTAAAAATTTTCCGAATAGAGGCCTAATTTAAATTTCTTTCCTCTTTACTTTGTTAATTCGACTATTGGGAAGATTTTAAACCTTACCCGGAATTGATCGGCCAGCGATTGCCAAATTGATGCCAACGCTCAAAGGCGAGACCTGTATGCTCGATTTGGGTGCTAATGTCGATAGCTCACCCGCGCAGCTACTACAGTTTGCCATCATGGGGGCATCTCTGATTGGTGGCTTGCACAATAAAGCTGCGCCAACCGTCGGCTTGTTGAACATCGGTTCTGAAGACATTAAAGGCAATGATATTGTCAAACAAGCGGCGGAGTTACTCCGGCAATCGGCATTGAATTTCTACGGTAATGTCGAAGGGAATGATATCTACGCCGGCACCGTTGATGTGGTGGTGTGCGATGGCTTTACCGGTAACGTTGCATTGAAAACCTCAGAAGGTTTGGCCCACATGGTGGCAACCTTCTTACGCGAAGAATTCACCCGTACTTGGTGGGCTCGTTTATGTGCGCTGGCGGCCTTGCCGGTATTGCGCCATTTTAAAAAACGGGTTGACCCGCGCCGTTATAATGGCGCAAGTTTGCTTGGCTTACGCGGTATCGTGGTGAAAAGCCACGGCGGTACCGATTCGTTTGGCTTTCAGTGTGCATTGCAACAAGCGTTCGATGAAGTGCGTGCCAATGTAAGTCAACATATTACTGAACAGGTCGCACAACAGTTACAACACTGTGCGGCATCCGCAGACCTTCTCCAAACTGAAATCAGCCCATGACCTATGCACGTATTGTTGGAACTGGCAGCTATCTCCCTGAGCGTGTGCTGACCAATGCCGAACTTGCCCCCCGTATTGGCAGTGACGAAGAATGGATTGTCAGTCGTACTGGGATTCAGGCTCGCCACATTGTTGCGGATGATCAGAAAACCAGCGATTTAGCCGTGATTGCTGCTCAACGCGCTTTAGCCGCTGCCAATCTTGCTGCTACTGACATTGATTTGTTGATTGTTGCAACGGCTTCAGGGGATATGCAATTCCCCAGTACGGCAAGTATTGTGCATCAAAAATTAGGGATGACACCGCAAGCTGCCGCTTTTGATGTGGCGGCGGTGTGTGCTGGGTTTGTCTATGCACTCTCGACTGCGAATGCCTTTATCCGTAGTGGACAAGCGCATCGTGTATTGGTGATTGGGGCCGAGACTTTCTCGCGCATTCTCGATTGGAATGATCGTCGTACCTGTGTGTTGTTTGGCGATGGCGCAGGGGCGGCGGTGTTGGTGGCGGATGATGAGACAGGGATTCTCGGCTGTCACATTCACACGGATGGTCGCTTTGGGTCGATTCTGAATGTGCCAGCCAGCATGCAGCATGGACAGATTGTCGGTAGCCCTTATCTGTATATGGATGGTCAAGCGGTATTCAAATTTGCTGTCAAAGCCTTATCAGAATTAGCGGCTCGCACCTTAGAACAAGCTGGTTTTGCGCAATCTGAGCTCGATTGGTTGGTGCCGCATCAGGCTAACCTACGCATTATTGAAGCCACAGCGCGTCATTTACATTTGCCGATGGAAAAAGTGGTGGTTACTCTGCCACAGCAAGCCAACACCTCTGCTGCCTCGATTCCTCTGGCTTTAGATGCCGCAGTGCGCGATGGCCGGATTCAACGTGGCCAGTTAGTGATGTTAGAAGGCATTGGTGGTGGGTTTGCGTGGGGCTCGGTGCTGCTGCGTTATTGATTGTTCGCCTCATACAAAGGAAGAAAGATGGCATTTGCGTTTCTGTTTCCGGGTCAGGGTTCACAAAGCCTGAAAATGATGGATGGTTTTAGCGCCTTCCCATTGGTCAAAACCACTTTTGAAGAAGCCTCTGCTGTGCTGGGCGAAGATTTGTGGGCAATGTTACAGGCAGAAACGCCTGATGCGATTAACCGAACCGTGAACACCCAACCTTTGATGTTAACGGCAGGGGTGGCCATTTATCGTGCATGGTTGGCCGCCGGTGGTGCAAAACCGCAATGGTTGGCTGGACATAGTTTGGGTGAATATAGCGCCTTGGTGGCAGCAGAGAGTTTGGCTTTTGCTGATGCGGTCAAATTGGTGCGTTTACGCGCTGAGGCGATGCAAAGCGCTGTGCCCGAAGGCGCCGGTGCGATGGCTGCTATTTTGGGCTTGGAAGATGCAGATATTATGGCTGCATGTGCTGAAGCCGCACAGGGCGAGGTGGTGTCTGCGGTGAATTTAAATGCGCCGGGGCAAGTGGTTATTGCCGGACAAAAGACCGCCGTGGATCGCGCGATTGAGGCGTGTAAAGCACGTGGCGCAAAACGTGCTTTAGCTTTGCCGGTTTCAGTGCCTTCGCATTGTGCGCTGATGCAACCTGCAGCAGAAAAGTTAGCATTGGCATTGGCTGAGACGCCCCTCCATGCCCCAACGATTCCAGTGATTCACAATGCCGATGTGGCCTCGTACACCGAAGCCGCTGCCATTCGTGACACTTTGGCGCGTCAACTGTATCAACCGGTGCGTTGGACAGAAACCATCGCTTACTTAGTCGCCCAAGGGGTGACGCAGCATGTTGAATGTGGTCCAGGTAAGGTTTTGGCTGGTTTGGGCAAACGCATTGATAAAGCGGTCAATACTTTGGCTTTGACCGATGCAGCAGCGATTGAAGCGGCGATGGCCGCATTAGCGGAGTAATCAAGATGTCGATGCAAGGAAAAATCGCACTGGTCACCGGTGCTTCGCGCGGTATTGGTGCCGCCATTGCTGATAGCTTAGCGGCAGAGGGCGCGGTGGTGATTGGGACGGCTACGTCTGAAGCCGGCGCTGCTGCGATCAGCGAGCGTTTGGCGGCCAGCGGTGGCGTAGGCATGGTCTTCCGTACCGAAAGCGGTGCTGAAGGGGTGGATACACTCTTGGCTGCTGTCGAAGAAAAATATGGTGCAGTGGCGATCTTGGTGAATAATGCCGGTATCACCCGCGATCAGCTGCTAATGCGGATGAAAGACGATGATTGGGATGCCATTATGGAGACCAATCTTAAATCGGTGTATCGTCTCTCGAAAGGCGTATTGCGCGGCATGATGAAAGCGCGTTGGGGCCGTATCATCAACATCGCCTCTGTCGTTGGGGTGATGGGGAATGCTGGGCAGTGTAATTATGCTGCAGCTAAGGCCGCTATTATCGGTTTCTCGAAATCCTTGGCACGTGAAGTCGGTAGCCGCAATATCACCGTGAATTGCGTTGCACCGGGCTTTATTGCCACCGATATGACTGCTGCGCTACCAGAAGCGCAGCGAACAGCACTCGAAGGCCAAATTGCGCTGGGTCGCTTAGGTGAAGCACAAGATATTGCCGATGCGGTCGCGTTTCTGGCCTCTTCTCGCGCGGGTTATATCACGGGTACGACCTTGCATGTCAATGGTGGTATGTTAATGGTATAGTCGCTGTGCAGTGTTGCCAGCGCTTGTTGCACAAGCAATTGTGCGGATAAGCATTTTTTTTCTGGATTTTTTGTTAGAATGGCGCGGTTTTTTGCAGCCCGCCATAAAAAGGGAAAGGTTTACTCCAAATGGAAAACATCGAACAACGTGTTAAAAAGATCGTCGCAGAACAACTGGGCGTCAACGAAGCAGAAGTCAAAATCGACTCTTCTTTCGTCGATGATCTGGGTGCCGACTCTCTCGACACGGTGGAACTGGTGATGGCACTGGAAGAAGAATTCGGTTGTGAGATTCCAGACGAAGAAGCAGAGAAAATCACCACAGTGCAACAAGCTGTGGACTACATCAACAAGCACCAGAACCAGCAGTAATTCCGCTTGCCGGAATATCAACCTCTGCCGGTGTGCTGTTTGCACACATTCAACAACGGCAGAGGTTTTTTGCTGTCTGGCCAACTCAAACAATCGTTTTAGCTGTCAACAGCCTCCCACTGCCCGTTTCAATGTGCCTGTGGCAAGTGCGGTAAGATTTTCGGGCTTGTGGGTGACAGATGATGTCAAACAACGGCGTAAGCTTGGCTGGTTTAACCAGATTTAAGACACGCGGTCAAAGTTCCCCTTACATCAGTGGGATAGATGTCAATAAAGGAGTTTCCCTTGGCACGACGCAGAGTTGTGATTACTGGTCTTGGGCAAGTTAGCCCAGTTGGCAACGACATCGCGACTGGCTGGGCCAATATCGTGGCTGGCCAATCTGGCATTACCCGTATCACGCGCTTTGATGCCAGCGACCTTGCTTGTCAAATTGCTGGTGAGGTAAAAGGCTTTAACATTGGTGATTACATTTCACCAAAAGAAGCCCGCCGGATGGATGTGTTTATTCATTATGGGATTGCGGCAGCGTTTCAAGCGGTTGCCGATGCTGGGTTAGAAGACCTGCCCAATTTGGATAAAACACGAGTTGGGGTCAATATCGGCTCGGGTATCGGTGGGTTACCATTGATCGAAGAAACTGGGGTGGCGTTATATGAAGGGGGACCACGTAAAATTGGGCCTTTCTTTATTCCAGGTTCGTTGGTTAATTTGATTGCGGGTCATGTTTCGATCATCAAAGGCTTTCAAGGGCCAAGCTATGGCATCGTATCCGCATGTACCACTGGTGCACACTGTATCGGTGATGCGGCAAGATTGATTCAGTATGGCGATGCCGATGTGATGGTGGCTGGCGGTGCAGAAGGGGCGATTACCCGCCTTGGGATTGGCGGTTTTGCTGCCATGAAAGCGCTCTCCACACGTAACGATGATCCGGCAACCGCGTCTCGTCCTTGGGATACTGGCCGTGATGGTTTTGTGATGGGTGAAGGTGCGGGTGTGGTCGTATTGGAAGAATACGAACATGCGGTGAAACGCGGCGCCAAAATTTACGCTGAATTAGTGGGTTTTGGGATGAGCTCGGATGCTCACCACATCACCGCACCCAATGCCGAAGGCCCTGCTCGGGGTGTCTTGAATGCCCTGAAAGATGCAGGGATGGCGCCTGATGAGGTTGATTATGTCAACGCTCACGGTACCTCGACACCATTGGGCGATGCCAACGAAACCCGCGCGCTAAAAATTGCGTTTGGCGACCATGCAAGTCGACTGGCGATCTCATCGACTAAGTCGATGACAGGGCACCTCTTGGGCGGTGCTGGTGGTGTCGAAGCGGTGTATTCGATCTTGGCGCTGTATCACCAAATTGCGCCGCCGACCATTAACTTGTTCGAACAAGATATCGCTGGTGAATGTGATTTGGACTATGTGCCGAATCAAGCCCGCGACATGAAGATGAATGTAGCGATCTCCAATTCCTTCGGTTTTGGTGGCACTAACGGGACGTTGGTGTTCAAGAAAGTCTAAAAGACGCTGCAATTCGGGTGAATAGTTTGCCCACTCTGGCCGCCGTGATACGCTCACGGCGGTTTTATTTTTTCTTGGCTCTGCATGTTTACTCATACTTTCGCTGTCATTCCTGATTTGCACGCCCTGCATGCTCATTCTCCTGCGGTATTCCCGACTTTGCTGCAATCGGTGGCTCATCAGGGGTGGGATATTTTGTTTGCTTTGCCACGCCACACCCGCTTGTTTCAGCAACATGAGGGCAGTGAATTGCTCGCAGCTTTAGCCGCCTTGCCGGTGGTGGCAAATACCTCTCCGCTGAACACGCCTTTGCCTTTTACCGGTGGCTGGGTGTTTTATTTGGCGTATGAGGTGTTACATCAGTTCGAACCAACGGTACCAGCACCCCATGCCGATGCTTTTCCTTTGGCAGCCTTAGCGCGGATTCCAGCGGCAATTTTGGTCGATCGTGAACAGCAACAAGCCTATGCTGTCGCTGAAACAGAAGCTGAATTGCAACAACTGCTGCAGATGGTGTCTTCGGTACCGACTTGGCAGGCACCTGCCCTCACCATGACGGCATTGAGCGAAGACCCTCCCGAAGCGTTTGTTGAAGGTGTGGTGAAGGTGCAGCGTTATATCCGCGAAGGGGATGTCTTCCAAGTCAATCTCTCGCGACAGTGGCAAGCGACATTAGCTCCATCACAGCAAGCAATAGATGTCTTTGCCGCCTTACGACACGCCAACCCTGCGCCCTTCTCGGCGTTATGGCAATTTAATCCACATCAGGCAATTGTCAGTTCTTCACCTGAACGATTGGTACGGGTACGTCAAGGCTGGGCCGATACGCGCCCGATTGCAGGAACCCATCCTCGGTCGAGTGATCCGGAACAGGATGCCGCTTTGAAAGCCAATATGATTGGTAGCCTGAAAGAGCGTGCAGAGCATGTGATGTTGATTGATTTAGAGCGTAACGATTTAGGCCGGATTTGTGTGCCGGGGACGGTCGAAGTCGATGAGTTGATGACTGTCGCCAGTTATCCTTTTGTGCATCATATCGAATCGAACATCCGTGGGCGCTTACAAGCCAACATCAATGTCTTGCAACTGTTCCGTGCTTTATTCCCCGGTGGCACCATTACCGGTTGTCCTAAAGTGCGCTGTATGCAGATTATTCGTGAGTTAGAAACCACGGCTCGCGGTGCTTATACCGGCAGTTTGGGCTATCTCAATCACGATGGACGGTTAGACAGCAATATCCTAATTCGCACCTTTATGATGGAAGGCGATCAGCTGCGTTTCCGCGCTGGCGCTGGCATTGTGGCGGACTCCGATCCCGAACGTGAATTACAAGAAACCCGCCATAAGGCACGGGGATTGTTACGGGCATTGGGGGTCGATGGGCAAGATAGAGGCACGCTGGCCAAATGATACTGAACGCGGCATGATGCTGATTTTATCGCTTTGAGGTGGCGTCGTGATGTCCAGTTTGCCCTTGGTAGAAAAACAGCGTCTGCGTATTCGTGATTTTGTGACAGTGGATGGTGTGGCGTTACCAGATTTTGATTTAGGGTATGAATGCTATGGCACACTGAATGAAATGCGTAGCAATGCTATTTTAGTGTGCCACTACTTTTCTGGTAACAGCCATGCGGCGGGTCGCTATCAACCAGACGATCCTTTGCCGGGGTGGTGGGATAGTTTGATTGGCCCTGATAAAGCGTTTGATACCAATCAATTTTTTGTGATTTGTTGCGATACACTGGTCAACCAGAACCTCAATGCCATTGCCACCGGCCCTGCGGCGATCAACCCTGCCACCGGCTTACCGTTTGCGATGGATTTTCCCGAAATCACGATGCGTGATTTTGTGAATGCGCAACGTCAAGTCTTGCGTCATTTCGGGATTGAGTCGCTGTATGCGGTGGCAGGGCCATCAATGGGTTCGATGCAGGCCTTGACGTGGGCGGCAGCTTATCCTGATGAAGTCGGTAAGGTGATTGCGGTGATTCCGGCTGGCTTATCGTCAGATGCCTATTTAATCGAGCGAACCGAACAATGGGCAACACCGATTCGTCTGGATCCTAATTGGCAGCAAGGGCAATACTACGGTCAAACCCGACCTGAGCAGGGGTTGCAAGCGTGTATTCGTCAAATTGTGCTCGACGCACTGCACCCTGATTATCTCAACCCCATCTTTGGCCGTCGCAAAAACGACCAAGGTGAGTTTTCGATTCTCCATAGCTTGCAAAAGCGTGCGGCGGAGACGGCAGCATTGTCCGATCCCAATGCCATCTTGTATTTAGTACGGGCAAATCAACGCTATGACTTACTAGAAGATCTGCAACAAGGCGATGCGCGTACGATTACCGCACCCTTGCTGTTTATCGCTGCTGAGAGTGATTTGTTGTTATATCCAGAGCGTGCTTTGGCGGCAGCGAATTGGCTGCGAACACAGGGAAAAACTGTCTATTGGCTGACCTTGCAAGGCAGCGGCGGACATTTGGATGGTGTGAATGCAATTGCAGAATTAAGCGAAGAAATTCAGCAGTTCTTGTTGGCTTAAGCAAGACACACCCGCCGCCTAGGCGGCGGGGATTAGAGTGCGATATGTAGCAGAAATTGCTCGTGTAATAGCTCGTCAATTTCTTCAACGGGTAACGGACGGCTAAAGAAATACCCTTGGCCGCTTTCGCAGTTTTTATCGCGTAAGAAATTAAGTTGTTCGACGTTTTCAATGCCTTCGGCCACCACTTGCAGTTCAAGACTTTTAGCAAGGGAGATAATGGCCGAGGTAATCGCCGCATCGTCACGATCTTGATGCAAATCCATCACAAAAGAGCGGTCGATCTTGAGAATTCCAATCGGCAGCTGTTTTAGATAGGCCAACGAAGAGTAGCCTGTCCCAAAATCATCAATTGCCAATCTGACACCCAATTCTTTCAGCCGCGACAAGGTGCGGGCAGTGGCTTGGGCGTTTTCCATCGCTGCCGATTCGGTGATTTCTAATTCGAGGCAGTGTGCAGGTAAGTTGTGTTGTTCCAACGCATCGCGCACATTGGTCACAATATCATCTGACATCTTTAATTGGCGATGCGAGAGATTGACCGCCACTGGGCCGGGGAGACAGCCTTCGTCTAACCAGCGGCGCGCATCGGCACACGCGCGGTCTAATACCCAACGGCCAAGCAATACAATCAGCGACGATTCTTCCGCGATTGGGATAAATTCCCCCGGCGAAACAAAACCCAATTCTGGATGTTGCCAGCGCAGGAGTGCTTCAAGGCCATTCATCCGGCCCGTTCGCAGCTCATATTTGGGTTGGTAATACACCTGCATTTCATTGTTATTGATGGCTTGGTGCAAACTGGTTTCTAGCCGCATCCGTTCCAAGGTTGCCGTATTCATGTCGGCAGTAAAGAAACGGAACGTGTTTTTACCTTGTTCCTTGGCGCGATACATCGCGGTATCGGCATTCATCAACAGCGTTTGCACATCTTGACCATCTTCGGGATAGACACTGATGCCAACACTGGCTGTCACATAGACATCGTGTTCACCAATTCGCATCATGCCAGCCAGACTATCAATGATTTTTTTGGCAACTTGGGCGATGGATTGAATGTCGCGAATATCTTCCAAAATCACCGTAAATTCATCACCCCCCAAACGGGCTACGGTATCACTGTCGCGCAGCAAACTGGTTAGGCGAGTGGCGACGGTTTTCAATAGCTGATCGCCTGCCGCATGGCCAAGGGTATCGTTGACAAATTTGAAGCGGTCGAGATCGAAGAACATCAACGCCAACAGGCGCTGGTGGCGTGAAGCGGCGGCCAGTCCTTGATTCATCCTCTCCATAAACAAGGTGCGGTTAGGAAGACCGGTCAGCGCATCGTGGTTGGCAAGGAAATGTAGCCGTTCTTCAGCCAATTTCCGCTGCGTAATATCGGTGAAGATACCGGCAAAATGGGTGAAGTTGCCGCTGTTGTCACGAATACCGGTGATGGTTAAATGTTCGCTGTATAGCTTACCGTCTTTGCGGCGGTTGGTGACCTCCCCTTCCCACACGCCATGCTTGTATAAGCTGGCCCACATGTGTTGGTAGAATTCTGGCGGTTGTAAGCCTGAATTGAGAATGCGAGGGCTTTTTCCTAACACTTCCTCTTTGCGCCAACCGGTGATGCGGGTAAAGGCAGGATTGACGGTTTCGATAATCCCGTTGGCATCGGTAATCACAATGCCTTCTAAGGTTGAATCAAATACCTTGTCTGCTAAGCGCAGGTTTTGGCGCGACAGATTGAGTGCTTCATCACGTTCTTTAAGCGCATATTGCAGCTCGTTGACGTATTCATGCTCAATCGAGGTCAGAATGTCCGAAAAACTGACAACCCCAATTAAACCACCATGTTCATCGGTCACCCCGAGGTGGCGAATATGTTTTTCTGCCAATAATTTACGCGCGTAATACAAGCTAGAACTGGCACGGGCGGTAATCATGGGCCGTGACGCAATATCACCGACTTGGGTGATGGTGGTGCGTTGGTTGAGGTGCCACAACACATCGCGCTGGGTCAAAATGCCATAAGCACCATCATCGAAAAACACTACGATGGCTTCGAGATGCGCTGCTCGCATTTTGGCAACAGCATCAGCAAAGCTACAGCGTTCGCTGATCGGCTCGGGTGAGGCAAAGGGAATTGAATCAAGGCTTTTGAGTTTGAGGAAGAATTCCGCGCCCTGATTTAACACGACATCAGTTTGCGACAAAATCCCGCAATAGCTGCCTTCGGCATTGACCACCAGATAGTGTCGGATGCGTTCCTGTTTAAACCGGATGACCGCCTCAGAAAACGGTGTGCCAACGGCCAGCGTTTTGACGGGGCTGCTCATCACTTCAGAAATGGGACGCTCGAAGGTATGAGGATCGGCAAAATCAAGATCTAGCGCGTCCGCTTCGGTCCAGATACCTATTGCGCGCCCCTCGTCCATGACGATGATCGAGCCACACATGGCATCACGCATCATTTTCCCTGCTTCACTCAGGGTCGTGGTGGGGGGACAGGACAGAATAGAGGGTGAGATGACCTGCTCGACTGTCTTGTTAAGCACAAGTTTCATTAGGCTAAAGGCTCGTGGACAAAAAACTGTAAAAGCGGACGGCCATTATATCGAGATTCAAAACACTCATGACAACAAAAACTGCTTTGCATGACAATGCGCAAAAGAAATTTTCTGTGCCAAGTGTATCAATCGCAATTAAGGTTTATGTTTATTGGTATCTTTCTCGTCATTTGTTGGATTTTCAGTATTTGGCTGATTGTAATTGGCAGGAAAGCCAAAACCACTAAAAAGGTTTTTTGCTCTTTCTTGCATCTGATTTTGCATTTCAACAAACATATTGGTACTTTGCTCGAGATAGCTTGTCATCATATTTTGCATGGCAGGACCTTGGAATTTCATAAACTCTCCCCATAAATTGGGGCTGGTGAAGACATTATTTTCACCATAGACCGAGCGCGTTTGATCTTGCAGCTTTTGTTGCATTTGCGCGAACAGTTCGAGGTTTTTTTCCAAATACCCCCCCATCAAACCCTGCATCGCATTGCCATAAAAGCGAATGATGCGGGTCAATACATCGTAAGAGAACATCGGCACACCGCCGGTTTCCTCTTCCAAAATAATTTGCAGCAAGACACTGCGGGTAATGTCATCTTGTGTTTTGGCATCAATAACTTGAATTTCAACTTGCTCTAACACTAATTGTTTGACATCACTTAGGGTAATGTAGGAACTGGTGGCCGTATCGTACAAGCGGCGGTTGGGATATTTCTTAATCACACGTTTTTCATTGTTCATAATATTTTCCTCCGGAGTCTTTATATTCGTACTACTGGATCGAGCTGCGACTTTAGCATAAAAAGGTTTGTGCATCGCAGCTGTCATCTTACTGAAAAAACTTTGAAAACAAGGCGAATTTCTTTTGTGCGGTGCAATAATTTTGTTTGACGCTGCACGATTAGCCTGCCTACAATGGGTCTCTGTGAATGCTGCTGAACTTGGTAACATTCATGATGAGTTTATGCGTCCTGCCAATGTGTGTCGCGATTGTACTTGTGTGTTGTCGTATGTCGTCCTAGCTTAAATTAGGGCGATGAATAAATCGCTCTACTGCTTAGGAATGGGTCATCGTTAGAGAATGTGCTCTGGTTTCCCGCCTCCGCCAACCCCACTGTATCGGGGTTACTGATTAGCAGCGTAGTGCTTGGTAAGGTGCATCTCAACAGAATAGATCGCAAAGATCAAACAAATACCGTCACGGTTTCCGCTCAGCTAAAGGAGAAGTCATGTTTAATACCCCCGAACAGTTCACTAAAGTTTCTGCTAACGGCTTGCAAACTTTGTTGCGTTTTAGCGAAATTTCGCTCAATGGCTTGGAACGTCTGATTAAACTGCAGTTGGAAACTACCAAGCATACGCTGGAAGAACAAGCAAAATTGGCACAAGAATTTTCTTCTGTGTCCGACAACCAAGAAGCCATCAAACGTGTTAACCAATTGGCTGCGGCTTCGGTTGAGCAATTAGTGGCTGCTTCGCGCAACTTCTATGATGTGGTGTCTCAGACTCAAGGTGAGTTGTCCAAACTGGCGGAAGACAACCTGAGCGAGTTCAATAAAAATGTGGTCACCGTGTTAGATCAAATCGCACAAAATGCCCCTGCCGGCAGCGATACTGCAGTCAATGCCCTGAAATCTTCGATTGCTGCAACTGCCGCAGCGATGGACAGCATGACCAAAGCAGCCAAACAAGTGGCCGAATTTGCTGATACCAGCGTCAAGGCGGCCAGCACTGCCACTGCCGATGCAGTGAAAAACGCCAGCAGCAAAAAATAAGCCGAGCTTTCGTTAGGCCTACTAACCCGACTTCGGTCGGGTTTTTGTTTTTGTGGTGTGGTTTTGCTGCCAAAACGCTGTGGTATCCGATACGATAGCGTCAGATTGTGGTTTTTTAGAGAAAGGAGCGCGTGGAAAGTCGCCAATCCCGCTTTCTGCGCAGACAGTATGATCAAGATCAGCAGTGCATTTGATGCCGGTAGTATTGAAGTCATTGCCGCCGACGAATTTGAAGACATCCGCCTCCAATTACGGCCCGATTGTGCCGCCGATATTCGGCAATGGTTTTATTTTCGTGTGCAAGGGGCCGCTTATCAAAACTGTACACTGCGATTATTGAACGCAGCCGAGGCGGCCTATCCTGCTGGTTGGGAAGATTATCAAGCGATGGCTTCCTACGACCGCGTGAATTGGTTTCGGGTGCCCACTCGCTATGAAGCCGGTCAACTGATTATTGAGCATACTCCCCTTGCTAATAGTATTTATTATGCTTATTTCGAGCCCTATTCTTGGGAACAACACCTGAATCTGATTGGTGAAGTCCAAAGTTCTGGCTTGTGTCAGGTGCACGACCTTGGCAGTACGATACAGGGTCGAGACATGAATCTGCTTACTATTGGCCACGAGGTGAGCTCTGACTACAAAATTTGGGTGATTGCACGCCAACACCCGGGTGAAACGATGGCAGAATGGTTTGTTGAAGGGTTATTACGGCGCTTACTCGATTGGCAAGACCCTTTGTCTCGTGCCTTATTAGATCGTGCAACCTTCTATGTGGTGCCGAATATGAATCCCGATGGGGCAGTAGCAGGTAATCTCCGCACTAACGCGGCCGGTGCCAATTTGAATCGTGAGTGGCAAACCCCTTCGCTGACAAACAGCCCAGAAGTGTTGTTGGTGCGCGATAAAATGCTAGAAACCGGCGTTGACTTGTTTCTTGATATTCACGGCGACGAAGCGTTGCCGTATGTATTTGTTGCCGGTTGCGAAGGTAACCCCAACTACAGCCCCCGTTTAGCTGGCTTAGAGCAGCTGTTCAAACAGGCCTTTATGCAAGCCAGCCCCGATTTCCAAATTGAACAAGGCTATGCTCTGGATGCGCCTGGGCAGGGTAATTTGACCATGGCCACCAATTGGGTTGGACAACAGTTCGATTGTTTGGCATTCACTTTAGAAATGCCATTTAAAGACAATGCTAACTTGCCGGATGATGATTATGGTTGGAATGGGCAACGTAGTTTGCGATTAGGCGAGGCAATTTTGCATCCGATTTATCAGGTATTAAATCAGCTACGCTAAAATTTTTGCCGATTGCTGCTTTGGCATATTGCGCTAAGCCGTATTTTTCTTTACATTGACGTTAATTTTGCTGCAATGCAAAAGACCACCACCGAACCGGCCCGTGGTCCTAACGTCAACTACCCAGTGACGATCCTTCCCTGTTGGGGGCATCCCCCGACAGAGTGCCGAGACTCGGTTAAGCGCCGTGTCTTTCGGGCGCAATCGTGCCCTGACGCTGTTCGCTGTTTGCGAACACCCGACGACACGTCATGTGCAAGGAGATAAAATCATGACAGAAAATATGACCCCTACTGCTAGCCAAGCTTCACCTCGCCGTTTGCGTCCTGCCCCTGCCGTGGCACGCTGTGAGGCCTGTGGTGAGCATTTTTCTTACACCATCGGCAACCATCGCATTTGCCCGGCCTGTCGTAGTATGCAAAGCTTCGAGCAAGCTCGCGCCCGCTTAGGCGATCAGGTCTTATTCATGTGATCGATACAAGACTGACAACGCCCCGCATCATGCGGGGCGTTTGTTTTGTTAGAACGTAAAACGCATCGACAGGTCGATGGCTTGCACATGCTTGGTGAGGCCACCGATGGAAATACGATCTACGCCAGTGGCGGCAATCTGACGCACAGTGTCTAAATTAACATTACCCGAGGCTTCGAGTTGAGCACGCCCATTGGTGAGTGCAACAGCTTGGCGCAGTTGTGAATTATCCATATTGTCGAGCAAAATCAGCGTAGCACCGGCGGCTAAGGCTTCGGCCAATTCCTCGTGGTTTTCCACTTCAATTTGAACGGGAATATGCGGCGGAATGTCGCGTTTGGCTTGTGCTAACGCAGCATTGATGCTGCCTGCTGCTAAAATATGATTTTCCTTAATCAAGACGCCATCGTACAAACCAACGCGCTGATTCACCCCTCCGCCCACTGTGACCGCATATTTTTGTGCTAAGCGCAGGCCGGGTAATGTTTTACGGGTGTCCATAATCTGGCAGGGCAGCCCGGCAATCGCATCAACATAGCGACGTGTTTCGGTGGCGGTGGCTGATAAGGTTTGTAAGAAATTCAGCGCACTGCGTTCTGCGGACAGTAAAGCACGTGCAGGACCTTTAATGTGACAGAGTGTTGTATTCGCTGTTTGTGTTGAACCCTCGGCCACATGCCAATCTATTTCGCATGTGGGATTGAGCTGGCGAAAGCATTCGTTAAACCATGCTTGGCCGCACACCACTAAGGATTCTCGGGCGATGACTTGCGCGTGCCCTTGTCGATCAGCGGGAATCAGTGAAGCCGTGACATCACCACTGGCAATATCTTCTGTCAGTGCTTGAGCCACTTGCGCGGCAATAAGATGAAAAGCAGGAAGAGAAGCAGTCATGTTTTTGTATCAGAAGCAAAAAACGGATTGTATGCCATAGTTTGAGACGCTTTGCAGTATTGTGAGAGCCACATTATGAATTTCCCCGCCCATTTTTTTGATGCTTCCACGCAATATCTCGCTCTATTGCTGGTGTGTTTAGTTTTGTTAAAAGCCGTGTGGTCAATCCAATGGCGTAAATTAGACGCACGTGCTTTGAATGCATGGATGGGGGCGTGTGTTGTCTTGATGCTATTGTGGTCGCTGAAAGGTGGGTTTCAGCCTGGGTTGGCTTATCACTTACTTGGCGCCAGTGCCTTTACCCTATTAGCTGGGCCGGCGATGGCTTTGTTGGGGATGGCGATTGTATTGGCGGCGGTAACGGCCTATGGCATGGCTGATTGGTGGGCGTTTGGCCCGAATTTTTTGGTGATGGCAGGGGTGCCTGTGTTAATCACCCGCTATGGCCTGCAACTGGCACAAAAACATCTACCTGCTAACTACTTTATTTATATTTTCTTTAACGCTTTCTTTACAGGTGGGGTCAGTATGTTCTGTACTGGCCTCAGTGGTGTGTCTACTTTGGCGCTGGCTGGCGCTTATCCCGTTGACTATCTGTTTGGTGATGCGCTGGCCTTTTACTTTTTATTATCGTGGTCAGAAGCATTTACCACTGGGTTGTTGATTGCGATTGTCGTCGTTTACAAACCACATTGGATTATTACCTTTGATGATCGCCGGTATCTCTATGACAAGAAAGATGGCGGCGGTTAAAGGTGTGATCAGTCTCGGGGCCTGAGCCCCGAGCAAGGTTAAAGCTTGGTCAGCCACAGCAAAAAAGGGACAAGCACGGCAGTGATGACACCATTCAATCCCATCGCCAACCCCGCAAAAGCACCTGCGCCTGCCGAGATTTGAAAAGCCCGCGCCGTACCAATGCCGTGGCCGGCAATGCCAGTGCTGAAACCCAAGACGATGTCACTGTCCCACTTCCAACGTTGTAGCAAAGGGACACTTAAAACACAGGCCAACATACCGGTCAAAATCACTAGGACGGATGCTAACTGTGGTACGCCACCGATATGTTCCGCAATGCCCATTGCAATCGGTGTGGTCACTGAGCGTGGGGCAAGGGTAAGCAACAGCTCCCGATCCAAACCAAACAACATACCACTGCCTACGCCACTGATAATGCCAACACTGCCCCCAATAAGCAGGGCGATTAACAAGGGCCCAAGCGCTTTTTGTAAGCGCGGGAGTTGGGCATAGAGCGGAACAGCAAGGGCGACGGTGGCGGGGCCAAGTAAGAAATGAACATACTGCGCGCCAGAAAAATAGGTCGTGTATGACGTACCCGTGGCAAGCAATAATGTAATGATGAAGCCGTTGGATAAGATGATGGGGTTAGCCAGCGGATGACCTTTGCAGTGGCGATTGAGCGTTACCATGCCGCGAAAAGTCAGTAATGTGATAAATAACCATGTCAGCGGCGACTGTAAGATAAATTGCCATATAGTCATGCTTTCCCTCCCCATTTACGCAAGCGCCGTAACCGGTGACGTGCCAGTAATAGTTTCAAACTGCCAGCCGTGGCTAAATGGGTGGCAAATAAAGCAACCAACAACGTAATCGTCAGCGGCCAAAAAGCACGTTCTAGCAAATCCAGATACTGAATGACACCCACCCCTGCTGGTACAAACAAAAGTCCCAACCATCCCATCAACTTCGGGACATTTTCACCCAGAAAATGTGGAATACCCCGCCGAATCATCAGGGTTAAAAATAAAAACAACATACCTAACACTGGCCCCGGAATCGGTAGCCCCAGCGCATGACTGACGACTTCGCCAAACCATTGGTAAGCGACAAGTACAATTAAGGTTTCTAACATGGCGATAAAATAGAGCGAAAAGCAGAAAATTGCCGTTAAAAATGGCTTAGGTCAAACTTTTTAAGTGCTGGGTAATTGGTATGACCAAAATTTTTGCTGACACCTATTCTTCTTCGAATAGGTGGGAGTGACTAGCTAAGAATAGACTCTAGGTGGTTAAGAGGGAGTGCGGTGGATCGTTTGACTTCATGCAGCACAAAGCTGGATTTGACATCTGCAACACCGGGATGTTGTAGGAGTTTATCCATTACAAAGCGAGAGAAGTGTTCCAAATCTTCGAAATATACTTGCAGTAAATAATCCATCTCGCCGGTCATCGCGAAACAGTTAATCACTTCTTGCCAATGAGAGACCGCCTCTGAAAATTGTTTTGCGTAGGTGGTGCCACGTTTTTCCAAACTGACCCGAACAAAGGCCTGCAACCCCAACCCGAGGCGAGCAGGTTCGAGCAGTGCAACATATTGTCGAATCACGCCTGATTCTTCGAGCTGTTTCAATCGGCGTAGGCAAGGAGAGGGGGAGAGAGCAACGGTTTCTGCGAGTTCGACATTGCTTAAGCGGCCATCGCGTTGCAGCGTGGCAAGAATTTTTAAGTCGGTTTTGTCAAAGTGTTGCGCGGGCATTTTATCGCTCTTCTAAGATGAGTTCTCGATATTTTAATCTATCTTGGAGGCAATAATATCAATTTCGTGCAATAAAGTTGCCATCAACTTCAACAACTATTCACCAATTTTCAAGGCATTAGCCCAAGTCAGGGCTTCGATTTGTGCCAAGCTGACCCATTCTGGACAAAATCCCTCGGCTTCGATGATGTCAAAACTACAACCCAAGCGGTGTTCATTTTCGTTTTCAACAGCCTCTGCCACATTCATGTATGGTACTAAACACCCTCGGCGCGACAACAGCGCATAAGAAATATGGGTCGATAACCCGGGAATCTGCCGTAATAAGGCTTCAATTGGCATACCAAGTAAGACCGGCGCTAATGACAACACACCACACAGAAAAGCTTCATCAGCTAAATCGGGGCGTGTTTCTTGTGCCAGTCGTTCCATCAGGCGGGCACGGGCAGCGGCAGTGCGGAAAAGTGGTGTGGGTGTGGAATTGCCGTGGTCGTCGACATAGAGCAAAAGCTGTAACCATCGCGCAATTTGTTTCCGACCAAGCAAGGTAATGGCTTGCAGAATAGAATGGATACGCGTCCCGTAGCCATAGTGTGCAGAATTGGTCAGGCGTAATAAATTTACCGTGAGGCTGGGGTCGGATTTAATCGTTAGTTCAATATCTTGGGTGCTGCTGTTGTCGTCATTTAATAGCGCGAGTAATCGCATGATGGTCAGTCGCGCTGGACTCAACCCTTGACCACTGAGCACAGAGGGTTTGGCAAAGAAATAACCTTGGAAATAGGAAAAGCCCAGTGCGCGACACATCTCGGCTTGTTCGCGCGTTTCAACGCGCTCGGCCAAAAAGCGTGCCCCAAAGTGGCGCAATTGGTTTAACAATGGCAGTAATGTGCTTTCTTTGCCGGGTACCAGAGGAATTTTAATAATGTCGGCGAGCTCAAGAATCGGATCCCACGCGGGGTCGTAGTGTTCAAGGTCATCAACCGCAATTAAAAACCCTGCTTTTTTTAATTCGGCACACCGTTTGGCGAGCGCAGGGCTTGGCGTTACGTGTTCTAGTACCTCTAATACCACTTGCTGTGCTGGTAAGAGACGGATCACCTCTTCAAACAAAAAGGCTTCGTTGACATTCACAAAGCCTTTATAGCTACCTAGCAAATTCCCCATCGACAGCTCACAAAAAGCGTTGACGATGACTTGTGCTGTGGCCTGAAAGTCATTCGTTACCCCAGCGTGTAAACCAACTTGGCGTCTGAACAACAGCTCGTAGCCAAAGAGACGAAAAGCACTGTCTAAAATTGGCTGTCTTCCAACAAAAATCGGCTGGCGGATTTTGGGGTCCGAGATTACTGTTGTCATAGAATTACCTTTGCACGAGGGAGCAAATCAAAAGACTTCGCCGATCAACTAAAACAACAATGGCATCCTCAAGCATAATGACGAAAGCAATCTCTTGCAACAAAAATACAAAACTTTATGCCACTATAAATTGTTACCTGCTTGCGCTGTCTTTGTCTGGTAATCTGCGGCAGATGCCTCTGAAAAAACTTTTTTGAAAAAAGGCTTGACGGCAAAACCGAGTTCGGGTTTAATACGGTTCTCGCTGCTGCAGCGCAGTAAGCGAAACGGCCAATTAGCTCAGTTGGTAGAGCAGCGGATTGAAAATCCGCGTGTCCGTGGTTCGATTCCGCGATTGGCCACCAGAATACAACGCCCGACTTTTTACTAAGTCGGGCGTTTTTCTTTGTCTGTTGGTTTCTCAATATGTTGTGGTTTCTATTTTTGCTGTCCGCTTGCTATTTCTAGAACAATCAGTCTATTATTTTCGTCATGAACGACTCAGCCTCTTTTCCGATCCGTCGGCGTGGGCGGCCTGCTAAGCGGGTTGCTGATCGCTTTGAAACACGCGAAGCCTTGATTCGCTGTGGTGTGGCGGTGTTAACGGAAAAAGGGTTTGCCGCCACTGGTATTGATGAAATTTTGAAACAGCTCGGTGTCCCAAAAGGCTCTTTCTATCATTACTTTGCCAGCAAAGAAGCGTTTGGTCAGGCGGTGATTGCGGCCTACGCTGATTATTTTGCGCGCAAGTTAGAGCGCTGTTTGACTGATGACAGTCGCCTACCCTTGCAACGCCTTGCTAATTTTATTGATGAAGCCTGCGCGGGGATGGCACGTTATCAATTTCGCCGTGGTTGTCTGATTGGTAATTTAGGTCAGGAAATGGCGGTATTGCCCGAGGCCTTTCGTGAACAGCTCGAGGCGGTGTTTCAAGATTGGCAACGGCGTGTCGCGGATTGTCTACAACAAGCGCAACAGCACAGCCAATTATCTGAGACGGTGGATTGTCAACAATGGGCGGCATTTTTTTGGATGGGCTGGGAAGGTGCGGTATTGCGTGCCAAATTAGTCGCCAATGAAGCTCCGCTGCGGCAATTCGCACAGGTATTTTTTGCTGCTTTAAGCCGGTAAATTTTTTTGCCTATTTTAAGACGACCGGTCTAAAAATAGATTGCCGTTCTACATAGAGGAGAAACCATGTTTAACGCTGTGGTAGTGGATAAGGTGGATGGCCAATATCAAACGGCCATTCAAACAGTAGAGGACAGCCGTTTACCCGAGGGGGATGTCACCGTCGCCGTTCGCTATTCAACCTTGAACTATAAGGATGGTCTGGCGATCACTGGCAAAGGGCCGGTGGTGCGTAAATTCCCGATGGTGGCGGGGATTGATTTAGTGGGGACGGTTGAAGAAAGCCAACATCCAGAAATCGCTGTCGGTAGCGACGTTATTTTGAACGGCTGGGGGGTGGGTGAAACACACTGGGGCGGTTTGGCACAACGGGCACGGTTAAAGGGCGATTGGTTAATTCCGTTGCCTGCTGGCTTAACACCACAACAAAGCATGGCGATCGGCACCGCCGGTTATACCGCGATGTTATGTGTGATGGCCCTACAAAAACAGGGTGTGACACCCGAACAAGGTGAAATCGCGGTCACTGGGGCAAATGGTGGCGTTGGCACCGTGGCGATTGCGCTCTTGGCACAAGCCGGTTATCGCGTGGTGGCTATCACTGGCCGACCACAAGAGAGCGAATTTTTATATCAATTGGGGGCAAGCGAGGTTCTCGACCGCCAAGATTGGAACGCCCCCGGCAAGCCCTTAGCGCGTGAGCGTTGGGCAGGGGCGATTGACACCGTCGGCAGCCATACCCTTGCTAATCTTTGCGCCAGCATGCGCTATCGTGGTGTTGTTGCGGCGTGTGGCTTGGCACAAGGGATGGATTTTCCTGCTTCGGTGGCACCGTTTATTTTGCGTGGTGTGACCTTGGTGGGGGTGGATAGCGTGATGGCACCGCGTGAAGAACGCTTGCTGGCATGGCAACGATTGGCACAAGAATTAGACTTGAACAAACTGGCGGCATTGAGTCGTGAAATTGGTTTGAGTGAGGTGATCGCGACGGCAGAGCAACTGTTGGCGGGTCAAGTGCGTGGTCGTGTGATTGTTGATGTTAACCGTTAAGAAAGAAACCCCATGTCTGCAGCCATTAGCCGTTTTGCCGTACCTGATTTGAACGAAGTGCCTGAGGATATTCGGGCTCGTATTGTGGCAGTACAAGAAAAAGCCGGTTTTGTGCCAAATGTGTTTTTGATGTTAGCTCACCGTCCGGCAGAGTTTCGCGCTTTTTTTGATTATCACGATGCTTTGATGGAGAAACCCAGCAGTTTGAGCAAAGCCGAGCGCGAAATGATTGTGGTGGCAACCTCTGCCGCAGGCCAATGTTTATATTGTGTTGTGGCGCATGGTGCCGTGTTGCGGGTGCGGGCAAAGGATGCGCTGTTGGCCGATCAATTGGCAACCAATTATCGCAAAGCCAATTTGACCGCCAAACAAAGAGCCATGCTCGACTTTGCCATCAAACTCTCTACCCGAGGTGGTGAAATCGAAGAAGCTGATTTTGCCTTATTGCGTGAGCAAGGGTTTGATGAGGAAGCGATTTGGGATATTGGTGCGATCACCGCATTTTTTGCCATGAGCAATCGCTTGGTACACCTCACCGGCACCCCACCAAACGAACCGTTCTATTTAATGGGGCGCGTGGCTAAGGCCTAATTAGGCTGTGGTATCGGCCTGTTGCAATTCAGCTAATAACTGCTGGCAGGCCGCTACTGCTGCTGGAAAATCTAGCTCGTTCATCGCTTTTTGCCAGTCATGCCAAGCGGCAAGGTTGGGTGGAGGGAGATGCTGACAGAGCTGTTGATATTGATCCCACGCGGCAAGGTTATTTTGTTCTAACAAGGGCAAAATCTCGCTAAGGCCTTGTTGTAATTGCTGCTGTTGTGCTGTGGTAAGGGTGCTTTCTACGCTGGTGGTGGCTGAGGTCTGATGACTGGCCAAATATTGCTGCAACCCAGTTAGCGTCTGTTGCAAGAGTGTGGCGAGGGCCGCTTGTGCGGTTGGCCAATCGGATAATTTACCGTCTTGTTTAAGCTCTGCTTCGAGCACTGCCGCCTGTGAAGACAAGGCATATGCGCCCAACGTGGCCGCTAAGCCCTTGAGCGTGTGTAATAGCCGCTGTGCCGTCGCGGTGTCTTGCTGAGTCAGGGCCGTTGCCACGTGTTCAACACAATGGTGTTGATCTTCGATAAAGCGCTCAATGAGGGTAAGAAACAGATCTATCGAAAGCTGTAACCGCTGTCGTGCCATATCGGGATCAAATACCGTGGTGGCAGTGGTTGGGGTGGCTGTGATAGCGGTCGGGATGGGTGTCGGTACGGGTGTCCAGCTAGTGATTTTGCTACCGCAGTAGCGTTGGATAGTCTGCACCAATTCATCAAGATCAATCGGCTTGCCAACATGGTCATTCATGCCTGCGGCAAGACAGGCTTCGCGATCAGAAGAAAATGCATTGGCAGTCATGGCAATCACCGGCAAGGTTTGATTTCCCATGTCTTGTCTTAAGACACGCGTAGCGGTGTAGCCGTCCATTTCTGGCATCTGTACATCCATTAACACCACATCAAATGGCCGGACTTGTTGCCGAATCGCTTCTAAACCTAGCTTGCCATTGTTAGCCAATTCGACTTTTGCCCCTTCTTGGCTAAGCAATTCGCGGGCAATTTGTTGGTTAATACTGTTGTCTTCTACCACCAAAATATGCAAGCCACTCAGTCGTTGCACACGTTGTGTCGGGCTGAGGGCAGGGGTACGGCTACCATAGTTGGCTTCTGCTACCGCATCAAACAGCATCGAGGGCGTCACCGGTTTACTGAGAAACGCATGGATGACTTCCGGATGCTGATTGGCACGGGAGGCAAGTTGTTCACGACCATAGGCCGTGACCATCATAATCAAACGGGTATTGGCATGGCACAAAGGATGTAAAGCAGTGGCGGTGTCCCAGCCATCTTTGGTCGGCATCTGCCAATCAATAAACACGGCATCAAAGCGTAAATCACTGTGTTTGACCAAGGCGATTGCTTGATCGCCACTGTGCGCCTGATGAGCTTGCCAACCAAACTGACTTGCCATCCGGCTTAATAAATCGAGGGCACCGCTGTTGTCATCGACAAATAACACCCGTAATCCTTGATGGGCTTGTGAAGGTAGCCGACTGGCGATGGCATTGCTCTCTTGCTGGTTGAGCGGAAAAGACAAGGTGAAATGAAAACAGCTGCCCTGATTGAGCACACTGTTAACGCTAATTTCGCCGCCCATCAACCCAACCAGACGTTGGCTAATCGCCAACCCAAGGCCAGTACCACCAAAGCGGCGAGTGGTGGACGCCTCTGCTTGTGAAAAGCCTTCAAAGATAAATGCTAGCTTATCTTCGGCAATGCCAATACCGGTGTCTTGCACTGAAAATGCGATTGTCACCTGTTCGGTATCTTGTTCTACGACCACTAACCTAACGACAACTTCACCATGTTGAGTGAATTTCACACTATTACCGGCTAAGTTGAGCAAGACCTGTTGCAAGCGCAAGGCATCACCGCACAGCGCATGAGGCAAGGCTGGATCGAGGTCGAATAATACCTCGACTTCTTTCTTGTTGCCGAGTGCCGCAGATAAAACCACCGACAAATTGCGTAGCACCTGATCGAGACGGAAGGGGGCGGATTCAAGTTCGAGTTTGCCCGCTTCGACTTTAGAAAAATCCAGAATATCGTTCAAAATCCCCAATAAAGACCGCGCTGCGGCCTCTGCTTTGGTGGCATATTCTTGTTGTTGTCCATCTAGCGCGGTGCGTTGTAGCAGTTGCAACAAGCCCAAGACCGCATTCATCGGGGTTCGAATCTCATGGCTCATATTGGCCAAAAACAAGCTTTTTGCTTCGCTGGCGCTTTCTGCCTCATGGGTTCGGCGGCGTAAAATATCGGCATCAAACTGTCGTTGTTGTTCGTATTGATGGCGGCGGTGTTGAATCCAAGCCAGCCCAGCACCAGTCGAGAACACTAACAAGCCAAACACCAGACACAGCCGTTTTACATTGCCCCACCAGCTAACAAAGGCCAGTTCATAATCACGCGTCGCGGCAACGACTAAACTTTTATTGAGTTGTAAAAAATCAGGATTCACTGACCGCATTGCAATAAAGCGTCGTTCACCAGTGGCGTACACTTTCCCCTGCATCACACTATGGCTGCGGCCACTGGCGCGATGTTGACTAAAAAAAGAGCCTTCGGTATCTAAACGTAAACCTGCCATGCCAGGCTGAGGCGGTACCATCAAAAACTGTATGCCATCTTCGTGGGCAATTGAGGTCCACATATCTGGCGTGTTACGAACTGAGTCGAGTAAAAAAGAGAACTCTTCTGGGTCGAGTGTGGCTGACACAATACCATCAAAAAAACCATCTTCATCCGGCACCATTTTCACCGCATTCATTGAAAAAGTGCCTAACACGGTTTGGAAAGGTGGGTTGAGATAGAGTTTCCCGACATTAGGTTCGCGTCGAACAGTGCGGAAATAATCCCGTTTAGCAAAATTCATCCCGATCAATTCTGGTCGATTCGAGGCCCAGACAATCCCATCTGGCTGAATCACCATAAAAGTTCGCACTCCCGGCATGGCATCGGCAAAAGCACGCAGGCGGTGATTGGCCAATTCACGGCCATGGGGTTGCCTGTTCCAATAGTGAATATCGGTGCGAATAGCAATCAGGGTGCGGTTGACGGCTTCGAGTTGGCGGGTGATGCTGGCCTCAATCACACGGGTTTGGGCATCAAGCCGTTGCTTCTCGGCATCTTCGATCTGCTGTCGGTCGAGATACAGAAAATAACCTAATGCCGCCGCCAACACCGTCAGCAACAAAAATAAGCTTAACCATTCGAGATGTTGTTTCTTCTCAAGAGAAGCTGATGGCAGAGGATTGAGGGAGGCGGAGGTCGGCATAGGCGGGGGGTCGCTATCGTAATCAAAACACGGGCGGATAGATAAGCCACTATTATGCTGAAAAACTTAACTTTTTGTGTAAGTTGATAAATAAAGCCCACTAAAAATAGCGATCATGCCGAAGAAATGATAAAAATGTAAAAATTCGTTAAGAAAAAGTGTGGCTAATCCAGCGACAAACAGCGGCATTAAGTGCACAAAGGCGGCGGCTTTCGCGGGGCCAATTTGACCGACGCCATAGTTGTAGAACAAATAGGCCAATACCGACGGGAACGTACCGACATAGGCAAAGGTGGCCCATGTCGCCAAACCCGCAACCGGGGTTCGCCCTGCGAGAAACTCATTGAGAAAAAACGGCAGCAACAACACACTACCCACCGCAGTCAGTGCGCCAAGTAACCCAAGACGGTCGATGCGAGTGTCTAAGCCACGCAACAATAAGGTATATAAGGCCCAAGAAATCATGGCATTAAATACAATCACATCGCCACGATTGAGGTCGAGTGCCAACAGCCGCGCCATTTCGCCATGCGAAATAATCACCAACACCCCAGCAAACGACAAGCCCATACCTATCCCCTGCCGTACGCTCATGCTTTGTTTAAACCACAGCGCACCAAAGAGCGCGGTCAGAATGGGAATAAAAGAATTTAATAGTGCGGCGTTGGTGGCGGTGGTGTATTGCACACCGGTATAGAGCAACGAGTTATACCCCGCGATACCAAATACTGCCAATGCCAACACCCGCCACCGTTGCGCCCACAACAGATGGCGATCACGCCAAGAGAGTCGTAAGGCGAAGGGGGCCAACAAACTACAAGCCAGTACCCAACGACCAAACGATAATGTCATCGGTGGAATAGCGCCTTGCATGGCGCGGGCGATCACCACATTGCCCGACCAAAACAGTGCCGTGAGGGTTAATAATAGATAAGCGAGGGAGGCGGTTTGAGGTTTTTTCATGCAAATTTCCCAAAAAACCGCGCTCCCCCTTCACCCGCTCTCGTGTTAGGACGGGGAGGATTCTGCCGTAGCAGGTTTGAGCGCGGCGGTCGTCGTGGCAGCAACAGCGGCTTCTGCGTCTGTTGTGGCACTGGGTTGTTGATGGGCTTTTAACCATTCCAAATGTTCAGCGATGGCATAGCACAAATCGCGAGTGCCTTCGCTCGATAGGGCTGAAACGGTGAAATAACGTGGCCGCTGTGGATCGTATTCTGCAAAAGACTCCACTGGGCTGCGATCAAAACCATAGGCGGTTAAGAAAGCATCAATGCGCGCTTGCTGTTCTTCTTCTGGAATCATATCCAGTTTGTTCAGGACCAGCCAGCGAGGTTTTTGGTACAGCGTTTCATCATATTTACGCAATTCATTCACAATGGCGTGTGCTTCGGCCACCGGATCGACGTTTTCGTCAAAGGGTGCTAAATCGACGACGTGTAATAATAAACCGGTACGGGCCAGATGTTTTAAGAAACGATGTCCTAAACCGGCGCCTTCTGCCGCCCCTTCAATCAAGCCGGGAATATCCGCCACCACAAAACTGCGGTTTTCATCTAAGCGCACCACACCTAAATTAGGATGCAGGGTGGTGAAAGGATAATCCGCCACTTTGGGGCGCGCTGCTGAAATCGACCGAATCAAAGTCGATTTGCCAGCATTCGGCATCCCTAATAAACCAACATCCGCCAAGACTTTCAGTTCTAAGCGCAGCGAACGAATTTCACCTGCTTCACCGTGGGTGAATTGGCGTGGGGCGCGGTTGACCGATGATTTAAAGTGGATATTACCCAAGCCACCCTTGCCACCTTGCGCTAACACCACGCGTTCGCCGTGTTTGGCTAAGTCGGCCAGTTGTTGTCCGGTATCGGCATCAACAATCACCGTGCCGACTGGCATCCGCAGCTCAATATCATCACCGCCTTTGCCATAACAATCTGCACCACGGCCATTTTCGCCATTTTTCGCGATGTATTTTTTAACAAAACGGTATTCAACCAGCGTGTTGATATTTTCATCAGCCACCGCGACGACACTACCACCACGCCCACCGTCGCCACCATCGGGGCCGCCTCGTGGGACAAATTTCTCACGGCGCATACTGGCCGAGCCGTTGCCACCCTTACCAGCCATGACTTCAATTCGTGCTTCGTCAATAAACTTCATGTTCATCCTCTGTATCGACTTCAGCCTCTGAAACCACCGCTCGATGCCAAGCGCCACGCCACCGTGAGTGCTGAAATCAGTAAAAACAAAAAAGCCCTATCGTGAGGATAGGGCTTAGAATAGCTGTCTGGAAGCTGAATTACGCAGCAGCTTCTTCGCCAGTGTAAGGGGTCACAAACACAGTTTTGCGTTTGCTAGCACCTTTGACTGCGAAAGAGACGTAACCGTCAACTTTTGCAAACAAGGTGTGGTCTTTACCCATACCGACGTTATCACCAGCGTGGAAACGAGTGCCACGTTGACGAATGATGATGGAACCAGCGGGGATCAACTCGCCGCCGTAAACTTTGGTACCCAGACGTTTTGCCTGTGAGTCGCGACCGTTACGTGAACTGCCGCCTGCCTTTTTATGTGCCATGTGTATACGCTCCTGAGATTACTTGGAAATCGCGTCGATGCGAATTTCGGTGTAGTTCTGGCGATGGCCTTGATGCTTTTGATAGTGCTTACGGCGACGCATTTTGAAAATGCGGATTTTTTCGCCGCGGCCGTGAGAAATCACGGTAGCTTGAATCGAGGCGCCTGCAACCAGTGGGGTGCCGACTACAACCTGTTCGCCGTCGGCAACCAACAACACCTCGTTCAAGGTGATTTGGCTGTCGATGTCTGCAGGTATCTGTTCTACTTTAAGTTTTTCGCCGATGGCAACTTTGTACTGTTTGCCACCAGTTTTTACGACCGCATACATGACTGGTACTCCATGAGAATAAAAAATCTCGCCACGTTGAGCGAGAAAAAAAGCATTGTACGCAAGTGCCTGAATTCGGTCAAATTTCTGCGCCAAGAGTCGCCAGTTTTCCTTGTAAGCACGCCTGCTTCAGGTAGCGATATTCGGCCTATTGGCGGTTTTCTGCTATGATTGCGCGGTTTTTTGTTCATAGGATGCGGGCTGTGTCGGCACCGTTGTTTCGCTCTCTGATTGCTGAAGATATGCATGCGGTTGATCGCGTCATCCGCGCGCGCCTCTATTCAGATGTGGTTCTGATTCGTCAGGTCGCTGAATACATTATTGGTGCCGGTGGTAAACGCCTGCGGCCAGCCTTGGTATTGCTGTCGGCGCAAGCCTGCGGTTTACAAGGCCCTGTCGCACACGAGCTGGCCGCCATGATCGAATTTATTCACACCGCGACTTTGTTGCATGATGATGTGGTTGACGAATCGGATTTGCGCCGAGGTCGAGAAACCGCTAACGCGCTGTTTGGCAATGCTGCCAGCGTGCTTGTCGGCGATTTTCTCTACACTCGTGCTTTTCAAATGATGGTCAGCTGTCACGATATGCGTATCTTAGAAGTGATGGCCGAAGCCACCAACATCATTGCGGAAGGCGAGGTATTGCAGTTGTTAAATATCGGTAACACCGATATTGATGAACAACAATATCTGCAAGTCATTCAATATAAAACGGCAAAACTGTTTCAAGCGGCGGGGCGTGTTGGCGCGTTGGCAGCGAAAGCCGATGAATCCCATATCCAAGCGCTTGCCGATTACGGTATGTATTTGGGGACGGCATTCCAGATTATTGATGATGTGCTGGATTACTCGGGTGATGCAGGCACGATTGGTAAATCCCTCGGTGATGACTTGGCCGAAGGTAAACCCACGTTGCCGTTGATTTATGTGATGCGGCAAGGTGAAACGGCAGATGCCGAATTGGTGCGCGACGCATTGCAAAATGCCAGCCGTGACCACTTCGACGCCGTATTAGCTGCGGTTCACCGTTCGGGGGCGTTGGCTTATGCCCGTCAACAGGCCGAGGCCGTGGCAGCCAAAGCGATTGCAGCATTGGCAGTGATTCCAGACAGTCCGGTTAAAACCGCGATGCAAGAACTGGCTCAACTGGCAGTCAATCGCGACGCCTAAACCCAAGTAGTACGAATCATCATAAAAAACGCCGCCCCGTAACAGGGCGGCGCGTTTGTTAAGCGTGGGCGTGTAGCTGTAATGCGGGTTGTCTGCCTGCGGCAATCGCAAGCAAGCGGTCGATATTTGGGTGTTTACCCGGAGATAAAATCGCATCTAGCGTGTGTTCTGCATACAGTTTCAGTCCGGCTTTTGCTGCTTCGCGATCAATCACGCCATAATGCCGATGTAAATAGGCATACACTTTCCACGAACCGGCTTGTCCCGCTCTATTTTGCAAAGTGAAACCCGCGCAATTCAGTTGGTGTGGGGCTTCTAGTTTGCTGGGTAGGGGTTCTGTGGTCAGCAGCGGCAAAATGTCGCTAAACGGTTTCCCTTGTAGGCTGGTGCTATACACCACCCCTTCTTCCTCGGTTTGTCGTGATAGACGCACATTGCCTTCGACCAAATAGCTTTGGCTCATCTGGCGGAAAAGCGGCGTACCGGAAACACGCAAACTCTCGAACAACACCATTTCGCGTGTAACCAGATAAATGCCTTCTTGTTCATAGCGGCGCAGCGCGGTTTGGTAATCGTGTTCGCTACGCGAAGCAATGCAATCGCTGACGATAAACACCGTTTTACCTAATGCTTTTAGTTCAAGGGCGGTTTGCAATACGCAAACATGCGCTTCCATGCCACATAACACCACCTGTGGCCGTTCTAACAGGCTGCTTGGCAGACAATCGGCAGCAACACAAGAAAAGTGCATTTTTTCTACCACTGGTGCATCCGGCGCACATTCGCGTATGGCGGCTACGGTATGGCCAATCCCTTTTGGATATTGCTCGGAAAACACCACTGGCAAATTAGCATCCACCGCCGCTTTAATCAGTTTTCTGACTTGTGTGACGTGGTTTTGTGGGTCGTGAATGGCTGGGAGTAATTTTTCTTGAATATCAACCACAAGTAATGTGGCTTGATTGACGTCGATTAGCATGTGATGTCCCTCATCAAAATGGCGCTCTGTACCGAGCCGCTGTTGACATCCTCGCCGCCCTGAAGGACGGCGATTCCTACGGCGCTCAGGTGGCTATCGCCTGAGTCGCTTCAGTGGGTTCCTGCTTCACGGAGCGGCCCGACTGCACCGGCTCTCCACAGGCTAAAACGCGATGCCCTCGCGCTAGGATATTGATTGCGCCGACCAGATCGGCATTTTCTTCAAAACCACACTCGACACACTCAAACTTGGCTTGCGTCTGGCGGTTGTCTTTCGACACATGGCCGCAACACGGACAGGTTTGACTGGTGTATTGGGGTGGAACAGCAATGACAAAGCCGCCATTCCAGTCCGCTTTATATTCCAGTTGCCGACGAAACTCCGCCCACCCTTGATCGAGAATCGACCGATTCAGGCCGGATTTCTGTTTCACCTGTTTGCCGTGCTGTTCGCTGTTGCCCTTGGCTGACTTGGACATATTCCGAACCTGCAAATCTTCGATGGCGATCATGGCGTGGTTTTGGCTGATCTGGCACGAAGCTTTGTGCAGGAAGTCTTTTCGGGCGTTGGCGATGTGAGTGTGAATCTTCTGGACTTTGGCTTTCGCCTTCTTCCAGTTGCTACTGAATTTTGTCTTGCGGCTCATAGCTCGCTGATAGCGTGCCAACCGTTGCTGATGTTTCTTGAAGCTGTTGAGCGGATCAAGGTGGCTGCCGTCGCTCAGAGTGGCGAAACGAGCGATCCCCATGTCGATGCCAACAGCCTCACCTTGCGGCAAAGGCTGATCGACTTCACGTTCCGTTTGGATCGACACGAACCACTTGCCGCAGGATTGGCTCACCGTGACGTTCTTGACTTCGCCTAGCACGTCCCGGCTGTTGCGATAACGCAGCCATCCAAGTTTCGGCAGAAACACGCGGCTGTTGCCCTGATCGAGTTTGACCCCTTGCGGATAGCGGAAGCTGTCCGACTGGCCTTTTTTCTTGAAGCGCGGGAAGTCGGCGCGTTTCTCGAAGAAGTTTTTGTAGGCGCGTTCCAGATTCTTGAGTGCCTGTTGCAATGCTTGGCTTGGCGTTTCGTTCAGCCAGAGCGTTTCCGGCCCCGCCTTCCATTCGGTGAGCGCCTTGCATAGAGCGGCGTAGCCGAGCTTCATTTCTCCCGCTTCATGCCGCGCCTGCTGCAACGCAAGCGCCTTGTTGTAGACGTGCCGACACGAACCGGCAAAGCGGCGCATGAGGCGCTGCTGTTCGCCGTTGGGCTTTAGCTCGAATCGGTAGGCTTGAAGACGTTGCATGTCGCATAGTATAGTTTGGTCTATGGAAGAAAACAACGACATTCGACGCGGACGCCACTGTGTTTTTAACATGCACGTCCATTTGGTCTTTTTGGCGAAGTATCGGCGCAAAGTATTCGACTTAGCAGCCATCGACAGGCTGCGAGAACTGTTTGCCAAGGTTTGCAATGACTTCGAGGCGCAACTGGTCGAAATGGACGGCGAGCGCGATCATGTTCACTTGCTGGTCAGCTATCCGCCGAAAGTGCCGGTGTCAGCCTTGGTCAATAGCTTGAAAGGCGCATCCAGTCGCGTACTGCGGAAAGAAAGGCCGGACATCGCTAAACGCTTCTACTACAAGGGCGTGCTGTGGTCACCTTCCTACTTCGCATCATCTTGTGGCGGTGCTCCGATCAGCATCATTCGTCAATACATTGAGCAGCAGGCGACGCCAACTTAAAGGCAGAGAAGGAGTCCTGCGGACTCCGCGCTATCCATCCCCGGCCTGAACGCCGGGGCTTTTCGCGCTAACTGGTAAAAGTTAGAATGATAGTCGTGCCGAAGTCTCTATAGTTCAATGGATAGAACGAGGTCCTCCTAAGACCTAAATCTGGGTTCGATTCCCGGTGGAGACGCCAAACCTGCTACGCAGCGTGTTGGTTTCGGCAAGCATCAGATCATATCTTGCCTTAAACATCGCCAAATTTCCCCGTTTTTGCCGCACAAATCAAAGCAACATCCTGCAAGGCACAGCCGTATTGCTGGATAAGTTTACGGTTTTTGCAAACATCGGTCATAAAAAATTGCTTTCGCACGTCATCTCTGAAACACTTGGCATTCGTTTTCTATTCTTCTGTTTGTTGAGCCAACGATGAGCCAAGTTCTACAACCGCGTCCACAGACCGCCGCCGCCCCTCTCTCTTCGCTTTCGCCCGAAGCCGCCAGTTTTAAAACCAAACTACAACGCCTGTTGGCTTTGTTAAATCAGGGTTTGGTTGAGCGTGAGGGGGTATTAAAAGCGGCGTTGTTAACCGTATTAGCCGAGGAAAATCTGGTGTTGGTTGGCCCGCCGGGGACTGGGAAAAGTTTGGTTGCGCGGCGAATTGCGCAAGTCTTAAGTGATGATCAAGATGGGCATGATTATTTTGAATATCTGCTCACCAAATTTTCGACACCAGAAGAATTATTCGGCCCACTTTCTATTACCGAATTAAAAGCCGACCGTTTTAAGCGCAATACTCAGGGCTATTTACCCACTGTCAATGTGGCTTTTTTAGATGAAATTTTCAAAGCCAGTTCTTCTATTCTCAATGCGTTATTAACGATTCTTAACGAGCGCATATATCACAACGGCGCTCAAGCCCAAGCTGTTCCTTTACAGGCATTAATTGCTGCTTCGAATGAATTACCCACCGATGATGAGGCTTTAGGTGCTTTATATGATCGGTTTTTGGTGCGTATTTTTGTGGATTATGTCAGTGAAGATCGTTTTGAATTGTTATTCAATACAACGACAGAACCGGAGTTTGCGCCGGAAGATCGTTTAACACGGCATGAAATAGCGCGCTTACGTCAAGCTGCGAAAACTGTCACCATTCCAAATGATATTGTTCAAGGCATCCAAAGTATTTGGCAACAACATAAACAAGCCTTTCAAGAAGATGCGCGTGAAAGTTTATCTGATCGCCGCTTGAAAAAAATTATTAAATTGCTACGGGTTTCTGCGGCCAGCAATGGTCGGCGCGAGGTAAATTTGTCTGATGTGTTGTTGTTGAAAGATTGTTTGTGGAACCACCCCGATAATGCACCCAAAGTCCGAGAGATCATTACATCGACTTTGAAAGGCCTAAGCCGTTTGGTGCCGATGGACAAAGAGAAAAATATTCCGGTTTATGAAGTGGATAGCGATGGTGAAACGTTGGTTGCTGCGTTTCAAAAAAGTAGCGAAATCGGCAAAAAGCCGAACCGTGCTGCAATTAGCGCAGTGGTAAAAGGTTTTGTCGGCAGTGGCACGGCTGACGATCCGCTATTAATTCGCTCGGTGGAAGATTTTATGGATTTGGCGCGTGCCGATGTCGGACAAAAAGGCTATCACTTCCGCCAAACAGCCGACCTAGATTTTTCAGCGATTAGTCATTGGCTAACATTTGATTTTCAGGGACATTACGAGGGAGACGGTTTTCGTCTTGATAGAAAAGGTGGAACTCCGTTATTCAATATGGTGCGCGATTCACAGCTACAAAACATCCGGCTTGGTGAAAGTGCGATTGCTCAAGAGGCAGAAAAAACAACCATTCTGGCATGTCAAGCAGAAATTTTCTTGATTCAAGAAAAAATCAATGATTGCACCTTGCGTGATTGTGAGGCGTGGTCTTTTGTAGCGGAAGCAGAAAATAGCCAGATTGCGCGTTGTCGTACGACAAGAGGGCCACTAACTCATGGTAATCGTATAGATAATTGCCAAGTTCTTGATTGTGAAGTGAAGGTTCACGGATCAAGATATTCTTTTGGCATTGCCTTTTCACTCCAAAGTGGAACTGTAGTAGAGCGTTGTATTGTATCTGGAAGCGGTAGTTTGAATCGCGGGATTGCATATGATTGTGATAACAGTGTGGTGCGTCATTGTGCGATTGGCCCTTTGGCTGAGGTGATCTATTACCGTATTGTGACAGAAAATAAAAATGGTGGCGGCTTAGAACATAATATTTCGATTGAAAGCCATTCAAACCAAACCGGTGATGATGGTAATGGCTTGCAAGGTAAAACCGTTGCTGCTGCACTATTTACACAGCGTTATTTTGAATTAACCCTCGGTTGGGATTTCGAGCAGGTTTGGCAATGGGATCATCAAAATAATGTCCCGACTTTACGCCAAGTCGGTGTAACAGCACCAAAGACGACGACAACCGAACAAACACCCAAGCAAGACGGTGAAAAAATGGTGGATTTGCTGGCTTTGCAGTTGAAAGACAATCTGTGGATTTAACACCATGACGATATTTTCTGCTGCATTGGCTGCGCTAAAATTTGGGATAAAACCCATTAAATATTTTATCGACAACACTTTCCGCAGCAAAGTGCGCCCTGTGCCGGGGAGTGTGTTGTATTGTGATTTATGGGTGGCGGTGGAGCATTCTGGGATTTATGCCGGCCGCCGGCAAATCTCTAATATCGTGGTCGATGGGATTGCTGAAAGTAAAGTGCAGCTTAGCAGTCCCGATAGCTTCACTTCAAAAAGCCTATTGGGTAGCAAAATTTATGTTTCTTGTGATCGCCACGGCGCAGTGGGGCATGATGCGGTGGCGGAGCGTTCATTATTCGATGTCGGTGAACGGTCGTTTTATGGCTTGGTGATTAAAAACTGTCATCAATTCTCTAGCAAATGTGTGAAAACGCTTGAAAGCGGTGCGCCTTCTTTGTGGGATCGGTTGAACCCATTGAACTGGATTGATAGCACATGGGAACCCACTATCCGCGAGCTAAAGCGCACTGCCGAAAGCCGCTTGGGGGCGACAAAGTGGCGGTTGTGGGATTGGGAAAATGATTTCGGTGATGACGAGGACGACGATAGCGGCGAACACAACACGCCTCGCCGCCCGTCCTCGCCGGCCAGCCAGCCAACTGAATTAGATTGGCAAGCGCATCACGAATTTTTTAAAAACCTGCCGCTGAGCGCCAGCAATATAGCGCGCATTCGCGATGAACTGGGCACGTTGCAAGACTATCAGCGCGAAATCGCTGACGAAAATCTTCCTGCTGATGTGTTGAAAAAACTTGATGGTTTCGGCCAGTGGTTGCAAGAAATCAGCACTGCTTACGATCATGCGGAAGGTTTTTTGCGTGCCACTGGTGCCGATTTGTCGTATGGCGAATTAAAAGCCTGTCAGGAAGATTTCCAAGCATTGGCAAAGCAACTACAAGAAAACGCCCAAATTCGTGATCTTGTTCGCAAAATGGGCCGCCATTATCTGAGCGAAGAACACCGCAAACGGTCGCGTATCCCCGAAGCCAGCAAAAGCGAAGTGCATGGCGTTCACCGTAGCGATGATGTGATGCGGATGTTGCCGAGTGAGTTGTCGAATCTGGAAGATGACACCCTCGAAACCTTGTTTTTTGCGCGCTTGCTCGAGAAAAACCTGCTGACCTACGAATTAAGCGGCATCACTTTAGGTGTGGGCGAAACCACAGAAACACGCAAAAAACGCACAGGGCCGATTGTCGCGTGTTTGGATACCTCGGGCAGCATGGCCGGTTTGCCGTTGCTGCGGGCAAAAGCGTTGTTGCTGGCGATATCGCTGATTTTAAAACGTGAAGACCGCGCTTTGCATGTGCTGTTGTTTGGTTCGAGTGGAGAAATCCGCGAATTTGCGATGGATGGCAAAGCCGATCTTGCTGGTTTGTTGCAGTTTTTGGGGACAGGGTTTGGTGGTGGAACAGACTTTGAAACGCCATTGCAACGTGCTTTTGAACTGATTAAACGGCACGAGAACTTCAAAAAAGCCGATGTGCTGATGATCTCCGATGGCGATTGCGTCGTATCGACAGCCTTTCTCCACACAATCGAAACACAAAAAAACACGCTGAACTGTATGGTGTATTCGGTGCTGTGTGCAGGCTCTCGGGTTGATGATCCATTCAGTGATGAAGTGGTCGTGCTATAAGTCAAACCGCCCCAGACGGATATTCATAATATTAAATTCCTATGATGATTCTGCTTTCTCTTAGGAGATGAAAATGCACTTAAAATCACTCGATATAAAAAATTTTCGTATTCTTGAAGATTTTCAAGTTAATAAACTAGGTCGTGTTAATCTAATTGTCGGAAAAAATAACTCTGGCAAAACAACGGTACTAGAGGCAATACGTATTTATGCCGGAAACGCAAATTTACATTTGCTTGAAATGCTTGCATCCAGTCATGATGAACGTGTCTATATCTCTAATAATATCAATGAGCTATTTGATAATGAAATACCCTTTCAAGCTTTTTTTACTGGCAGAAAGTTTCCCGATAATGATGCAAAAATTGTAATTGGTGAAATCGAGGGAGCTAATCGACTCACGATTGAGCATGGATATCTACTAGAATGGTCGGAAATCATTCATGAGAATGGTGAGGAAATTACTAAAAATCGTCTTAAACGTATTGCAAAAGATCAGCTAGATGATTTAGAGGGCGAACTACTGGATGCACTTTTTATTCATAAAAACGGACACCATGCTAGTATTCGTTTTGATAAAATCAATGCAATCCGGACAAGAGCCTACCCTCCCCTTTCAGGGTTGAATATATTGCCTTGTAACGTCATTCCAACTCAATTTATTTCGTTAGATGAATTAGCCGATGAGTGGGATAAAATTGCACTGACCGACCATCAAGATACTGTTAAATCAGCATTAAAACTTATTGCGCCTGACTTTTTAGACATTACCTTTGTTCGTACTGAACAACAGAAGAAATCGTTTTCTAATCAATCCTTAAGCCGAACTGCAAAAGTTCGCCTTGCAGGGCAAGATCAGCCTGTGCCGTTGAATAGCATGGGTGATGGTATGTTGCGTATTTTACAATTGATACTCAAGATATTTTCTGCCAAAGGCGGGTTTTTACTGATTGATGAATTTGAAAATGGGCTGCATTACAGTGTGCAGAAAAAAGTATGGGAATTGGTATTTGATTTAGCGGAAAAATTAAATATTCAGGTATTTGCAACAACACATAGCTGGGATTGCATTGAGAGTTTTGCAAAAGTTGCGATTGAAAAAACGGCAATAGAAGGTGTGTTATTCCGTGTTGGTCGTAGTGTAAGAACTAGCGATCAAGGTCGGGTGATTGCGACGGTGTTTGATGAGCAAAAATTATTCAACATTACCCAAGCCGATGTTGAGGTGCGCTAATGGTTGACCGTTTGTTGTTGGTTGAAGGTGAAGCGGATCGGGCTTTTTTTGAAATGTTATGTCGATCAAATACTATTCTTGCTGGCGTTCGAGTGGCGCCACCTGTTGAAGTGGGTGGGCGTAAAAATACCAAGCAAGGCATACTCAATATGTTAGAAACGCTCATCAATGACTTAAACGATGGTCGATTGCAAGCATTGGCTATTGTGGTTGACGCAGATCGAATCTCTGATGGCGGTGGATTTTCTAACACAATCAAGCAGATTACCCAAAAAGTGGCTTCTTTAGGATATGACAGATCACCTCAGGTTTTAGCCACAGGTGGGTTGCTCTACCAACACAATGATGGTTTGCCCGATTTTGGTGTATGGGTGATGCCAGATAATGCAGCAGAGGGTATGTTAGAAGATTGGATTAAACAAACCGTATCTTTAACTGAACAGCCACTTTTGATTGAGGCTAAAAATACGGTAGCTTCGCTCACTGCTCCAAAGTTTAAAACTGTGCGGTTAAGTAAGGCGGAAGTAGCAACTTGGCTGGCTTGGCAGGAGAAACCTGGAGAGGGGCTGTATTATACGATAGAGGGTCAGCTACTCGATGTTGCTGCACCGCTTTATACCGGTTTGGTGAATTGGTTAAAGGCAGTGTTTCCTGCTCAAAATTCGTAATAAAAAACCGCCCCATTCCATACGGCAATGGGGCGGTGTTGAGTGGATTATTCGGCTTCTTCAATCCACATCATTTGAATGGCTTCTAAAATTTTCTCACCACAATGTTTTGGATCATCGTCAAAGCCCTCTAGAGCCAATACCCACTGCATCAAATCCGTAAAACGGACTGTTGTTGGGTCGATGTCGGGGTGTGTTTCCGTTAAAGCAATCGCAATATCACGGCTATCAGTCCATTTCATCGTATCGCTCCTTAATGATGCTCGCGGGCATGGTTAACGGTATAACGCGGCAGCTCGACCACTAAATCTTGATCGGCAATCATGGCCTGACAGGATAAACGCGAGTTTGGCTCTAAGCCCCACGCCTTATCCAACATATCGTCTTCCAATTCATCCGACGGTTCGAGCGATTCAAAACCCTCGCGCACTACGACATGACAGGTGGTACAGGCACACGACATTTCACATGCGTGTTCAATTTCAATGTCGTTTTCGAGTAGGGCATCACAAATACTTTGCCCACTTTCAGCATCAAACATGGTGCCTTCGGGGCACAAATCAGCATGAGGTAGAACGATGATTTTTGGCATGGTGGCATCCTTTATAGATCGGTGATTTTCTGCCCTGCCAAGGCGCGGCGGATATTTCTGTCCATTCGTGCAGCGGCAAAATCGCCGGTGACGGTATTGAGGCGCGAAGTCGCTTGGTTAATGGCAACCGTTGCTTGTGCCGTGATGGCGCTGCGTAAGGCGGCAATGGCGTTATCAATGCGCGAGCGTTCTTCGACTGCTAATAAATCACCATCGGCTTGTAAGGCATTTTCCGTGGTGGCAATCAGACTTTCTGCATCAATAATCGCCTCACGCAATTTTCGTGCAGCAATATCGTCTTTCACATGCGATAACGAGTCGGTCAACATATGGGCAATCTGCTCATCAGTTAAACCATAACTCGGTTTCACACTGATACTGGCCTCGACACCGCTGGACAATTCACGGGCAGAGACCGATAGCAAACCATCGGCATCAATTTGGAAACTGACCCGAATGCGTGCTGCGCCAGCCACCATCGGCGGAATACCGCGCAACTCAAATCGCGCCAAACTGCGGCAATCGCTGACCAACTCCCGTTCACCTTGTACGACATGAATCGCCATCGCCGTTTGGCCATCTTTAAAAGTGGTGAATTCTTGGGCGCGGGCGGTAGGGATGGTGCTATTGCGTGGGATGACTTTCTCCACCAAGCCACCCATCGTTTCCAAACCAAGCGATAAGGGAATCACATCCAACAACAACCAGTCATCGTCAACTTTATTTCCTGCCAACACATTCGCCTGCATCGCTGCGCCTAAGGCAACCACTTGGTCAGGATCGAGATTGGTTAAGGGCGTTTGACCAAAAAACTCCGCCACCGCTTTGCGAATATGTGGCATCCGCGTGGCACCACCGACCAACACCACCCCTTTGATATCGCCAACCTGTAAGCGGGCATCGCGTAGGGCACGGCGTACAGGGAGCAAGGTTTTTTCGACCAACGTTTTGGTCATGTCGTTAAACAAATCTTGCGTTAACGTCAGTTCAATCCAGCGACCATCGGATAACACCGCTTGAATCAGGGCTTCTTCATGCTCAGTCAGCGATTCTTTTGCTGTGCGGGCATGGGTTAATAACAAACGGGTATCGCTGTCAGACAGTTGTGACAGATTGGCCGTTTGTAGCATCCAACAAAAAATGCGTTGATCGAAGTCATCACCACCCAAGGCGGAATCGCCGCTGGTGGCCAGCACTTCAAACACCCCTCGGCTTAACTTGAGGATGGAAATATCAAATGTTCCACCGCCTAAGTCATAAACCGCAAACACCCCTTCCGAGGCATTGTCCAAACCGTAGGCAATGGCAGCGGCAGTCGGCTCATTTAACAGCCGTAATACATTCAGCCCCGCCAATTTTGCCGCGTCTTTTGTCGCTTGCCGTTGGGCGTCATCGAAATAGGCTGGTACGGTAATCACCGCGCCAGTTAATTCACCGCCTAACGTCGCTTCAGCTCGTATTTTCAAGGCTTTGAGAATATCAGCGGAAATTTGTACTGGGCTCTTGCGGCCTGCGCGGGTCTGTAGTTCGACCATCCCCGGGCCATCGACAAATTGATACGGCAAACTAGACGCATCAGGGAGATCGGCCAACCCACGTCCCATAAACCGTTTTACCGACACAATGGTGTTATGTGGATCTTGCGTCTGACAGGCACGTGCATCATAGCCGACATCTACCCCTTGATCTTCCCGATAGTGAACCACCGAAGGTAATAGCACACGACCGCGTGCATCAGGCAAAGCCGATGCGATGCCACTGCGGACGCTGGCAACCAAAGAATGGGTGGTGCCAAGATCGATACCTACTGCAAGACGGTGTTGATGGGGGGCGGTTGATAGCCCGGGTTCAGCAATTTGCAAGAGAGCCATAAAAATCCATTACGTGTGATAGGGTGAGGGCAGATCGGGTCTAAGCTGGCGCGCAGTTTAGAACAACAGCCCTTCAATGGCATCACTGATGTCTTGTTCTAATTTGTCGAGAAAACGCAGCTTGCGTACTAACAATGCCGCCTGTGGCAAATCAGGATCGTGGTCGAGGCAATGGGCTAATTGTTCAATCAGCGCTTGGCTATCGTCGTGTAAGGCTGCCGACAATTTCTCTAACTGACTGACATCATGTCCCGTTTGGGCTTCCTCAATCGCCTCGCGCCATTCCATTTGTGCCATTAAAAAGGCTGTCGGCATGGCGGTGTTTTGCTCTTCGGCTGTATCGACACCGGCAAGCTGTAACAGATAGCGTCCCCGTGAAATCGGATGTTTCAGGGTTTGATAAGCCTCATTCGCATGTGTTGCCCATTGCAAGGCAAGCCGCTTTTCGGTGTCGGAAGCCTGTGCAAAACGATCAGGATGAACTTGGCTTTGGATTTGCCGATAGGCCGCATCCAAAGCCGCTGTATCCACGGCGAACTGCTGTTTGAGGCCAAACAGCGTGAAGTGGTCGCTGTTTAAGTTCATACATTGAAACTTTCGCCACAACCACATTCATTTTTGACATTTGGGTTGTTGAACTTAAAGCCTTCGTTCAAGCCTTCGCGCACAAAGTCTAGCTCGGTGCCGTCGATATACACCAAACTCTTAGCATCGGTGAACAAGGTCACGCCATGACTTTCAAAGCTGATGTCGTCTTCGGCTGGCTGATCGACAAATTCCAATTTATACGCCATACCAGAGCAGCCCGAGGTCCGTACACCAAGGCGCAGCCCTAGGCCTTTACCACGGCGTTGCAGGGTGTTTTGCACATGCAGTGCAGCTGATTCGGTAAGGGTAATTGGCATTATCTCTTCTCCCAAAAAAGTGCCTTATTCCGCAGACAGGCCATGTTTTTGTTTGTAATCGCTGACAGCAGCTTTGATGGCATCTTCTGCCAAAATCGAACAGTGAATTTTCACCGGTGGCAAGGCCAATTCTTCAGCAATGGCGGTGTTTTTAATCGCTAAAGCCTGATCGAGGGTTTTGCCTTTGACCCATTCGGTGACCAAAGAACTTGATGCAATCGCCGAGCCACAACCATAGGTTTTGAACTTGGCATCTTCAATCACACCTTGCTCATTCACCTTGATCTGCAATTTCATCACATCACCACAGGCTGGCGCGCCGACCATGCCGGTGCCAATCGAATCATCACCTTTGTCAAAAGCACCGACATTGCGTGGGTTTTCGTAGTGGTCGAGGACTTTTTCGCTATATGCCATGATCTATTCTCCAAATTGAATTTAAGGTTAGTGCGCTGCCCATTGCACGGTAGAGAGGTCGATACCTTCTTTATACATATCCCACAGCGGCGACAATTCACGCAGTTTGCCGATTTTGTCGTGCAGCAATTTGATGGTGAAATCGACATCGGCTTCGGTAGTAAAACGACCAATCGAGAAGCGAATCGAGCTGTGTGCTAATTCATCATTACGGCCAAGGGCACGCAACACATAAGACGGTTCGAGTGAGGCCGAGGTACATGCCGAACCACTGGACACGGCAAGGTCTTTAATCGCCATAATCAAGCTTTCGCCTTCAACATAGGCAAAGCTGACATTCAGATTGTGCGGCACGCGCTGTTCTAAATCGCCATTCAAATACACCGCTTCAATGTCAGACAACCCTTTCCAGAGACGGTCACGCAACATGCGAATGCGCTCGTTTTCGGTTGCCATTTCTTCACGCGCTAAACGGAAGGCTTCGCCCATACCGACAATTTGATGGGTCGCTAACGTGCCCGAGCGCATACCGCGTTCGTGACCACCGCCGTGCATTTGTGCCTCTAAGCGCACCCGTGGTTTACGGCGCACATACAAGGCACCAATCCCTTTAGGGCCATAGGTTTTATGCGCCGAGAAGCTCATCAAATCGACTTTTAATTGGCTAAGATCAATCACCACTTTGCCGGTGGCTTGGGCGGCATCGACATGGAACAACACCCCTTTTTCACGGCACAGTTGACCGATAGCGGGAATGTCTTGGATCACACCAATCTCATTATTGACATACATCACCGACACCAAAATGGTGTCTGGGCGAATGGCATCAGCCAATACCTTGAGATCAACCAGACCATTTTCTTGTGGCGTTAAATAGGTGACTTCAAATCCTTCGCGTTCTAACTCGCGTGTGGTGTCGAGAATCGCCTTGTGTTCGGTTTTTACCGTAATCAGGTGTTTGCCCTTAGATTGGTAAAAATGGGCGGCCCCTTTCAACGCCAAATTGTTCGATTCTGTGGCACCCGAGGTCCAAACGATTTCTTTTGGATCACAGTTAACCAACTGGGCAACTTGTGCTCGCGCTTCTTCTACCGCTGCTTCAGCTTCCCAACCATAGGCATGTGAACGCGAGGCTGGATTGCCAAAGTGTTCGGTGAGGTAGGGAATCATTTTTTCTGCGACGCGAGGGTCGAGTGGGGTCGTGGCAGAGTAATCGAGATAAATAGGGCGGTTCATGGTAGTTGGGCTCATGTAGATGTTGGCGATCACAAAATCAATTTACTTAGCGGGCATCAAGGCCACGATTGTGTTCAGCGCTGCGGGTTGTGGGGCGGCGATCTTGTAACAAGCTGTTTTGCTCATGGTGGTGCTGTTTTTCAACCAAACTGGCCAAATTGATATTGGCCAAATACGCAAATAAGGTGCGGTTGAGGTCAGTCCATAAATCATGTGTCATGCAGCGTTGTTTGCCACGGCAATTTTCTTGGCCGCCACATTGCGTTGCATCCAGCGGTTCATCTACCGCGATAATGATGTCGGCGACAGAAATATCTTCGGTATTTTTGGCTAAACAATAGCCTCCCCCCGGCCCGCGAACACTTTCCACCAAGGCTGCGCGGCGCAGCTTGCCAAAAAGTTGTTCGAGGTAGGAAAGCGAGATGCCTTGTCGCTCACTGATGCCGGCAAGCGTAACGGGGCCATTGGCTTGCCGTAGGGCAAGGTCGAGCATGGCGGTAACAGCAAAACGGCCTTTGGTGGTCAAGCGCATGATTAGGCTTTCCTTCCGGTATCAATCCTGTTTCACAGCATAAAATATCCGAGTAATTTAGTCAACTTATACCCCGTGGCCACCGCAGGCAAAAAAGCTGTAACAACTTTCGGTTTTTTCGGCAATTTTTTCATATTGCACTGCAAAAAATGTTTTGCCCTACCACTGTGAAAACAGGTACATTCGCTAAGCATTGCTTAAGCAAATTCTTTAAGGATGGATGTCAATTGAAGCGCGCTGTTTATGCAGGAAGTTTTGATCCGGTGACCAATGGCCATTTATGGATGATTCAGGAAGCGGTCGAATTATTTGATGAAGTCGTGATTGCGATTGGTGTGAACCCTGATAAATCTTGTACTTTCTCGATTGAAGAGCGGGCGGCAATGCTGCGAGAGACGACAACCCAATATGCAAATTTACGGGTTGAAGTGTTCGATAATCAGTTTCTTGTCAATTATGCACAATCGATTGGTGCCAACTACATTGTTCGTGGCATTCGTACTGCCTCTGATTATGAATACGAACGTGCCATGCGTTATGTGAATTCTGATCTCTATCCAAACATCACTACCGTATTCTTATTGCCACCGCGTGAGTATGCCGAGGTCTCTTCAACCATGGTCAAAGGTTTGGTTGGCCCGCGTGGTTGGGAAGATGTCATTCATCAATATGTGCCCGAGCCGGTGTATCAACGATTACGTCACTTTGCCGAAGCGAAAGGACAGCGCCGCGCATGAGTGTTTCTGTCGTTAAAGTCGTCGCTGGTGTGTTATTTGACAGCGCTGGCCGTTTTTTTCTGGCAAGCCGGCCTGAAGGCAAACCGTATGCCGGTTATTGGGAATTTCCCGGTGGCAAAATTGAAGCCGGCGAAACACCGCTGGCAGCATTGCAGCGCGAGTTACAAGAAGAACTCGGCATTCAGGTGCAACAATGCACACCGTGGATTCACAAACACTTTGTCTATGAACACGCCACTGTTGAGCTCAGTTTCTTTCGAGTGACAGCATGGACGGGGACTTTGCAGGCAAAAGAAGGTCAGTCATTTGCTTGGCATTTTCCTCATGAGGCCTTATCGGTGAGCCCTGTTTTGCCAGCCAATGGCCCTGTGTTGCGTGGGTTGAGTTTACCGCCGGTTCATGCGATTACCTGTGCAGCAGAATTTGGTGTCGCGCATTCGTTGGCTGCATTACAGCGTGGCTTACAGCAGCGGGCGGTGGGTATGGTGCAGATTCGTGAGCCCCAGATGCCTACTGCACAATTGGCTGATTTTGCCGCCGAGATTGTGGCGCGCTGTCGTCCAGCCGGTTGTTTAGTGGTGCTAAATGGTGAACCCGAGCTGGCGCAGGCATGGGGGTTGGATGGCGTACATTTGAATCGGCATCGCCTCATGGCGTTACCCACTCGCCCAGAACTGAGTTGGGTGGGCGCGTCAGTGCATAACGCGGCAGAACTGGCTGCCGCAACACGCCTTGGCTGTGACTATGCCCTGTTGGGGCCGGTCCAAGCGACACAGACTCATCCGAATCAACGGCCTTTGGGATGGACTGGATTTGCTGCATTGTCGCAACAAACGCGGATTCCACTGTATGCCTTGGGTGGTTTATCGCCATTAGAGCTGTCAGTGGCACAAAAATATGGCGCACAGGGCATTGCGATGATGCGTTATGGTTGGAGCGCTTGGTAGTGAAAGTCTTTAACGTACAACAATCGCCACGTAAATGGGCTTTGATTGCTGTGGCATTGCTATTGTTTGCCGCGCTAAAAGCTTGGATGGTGATGCATTTCTTACATGGAGAGCAACAAGCCACCGTGGTGACGGTTGCATGTGCCGATCCGGTGGCGGGGTGTCAAAGCGAGGGTTTATCGCTTCGTTTTGATCGTCCTCCGCTGCATACACAACGGTTTGTGGTGGACCTTGAACTTGAACTTGAACAGAAGACGACCTCCCCACCGTCTGCATTATTCAGCATGGTGGGGATGGAGATGGTGCCGGTGCGTTATCACTTTGTGCAGAAGAATGCACAACATTGGTCTGCCGAGGTGATTTTGCCGGTTTGCGTGACTGGGCGGCAAGATTGGCTGATGTCGTTAGATGTCAATGGTCGCCGTTATCATCTACCATTTGAAGCCGGTTGGTTAGCCGGACAGCACTAGCGTAGGGCGAAGTCGGCCACCAAACCCACAAAGATCACCAACCCCACTTTGTTGTTATCTAAAAAGGCTTTAAAACAGGCCATCCGTTCACGGTGACGGATGGTTTGATACTGTTTCATCATCAACACCGCTGCCGCACATAAACTTGCGATAAACCACACGCCTAAGCCCTGTTGTGCTGCAATCGCAGCCATGATGCCAAGAAACATGACGTGGCAGACCATCACGGCGAAGACATCGTAATGACCAAAGGTAATTGCTGAGGTCTTAATTCCAATTTTTAGGTCGTCTGGCTTATCACACATTGCATATTCGGTGTCGTAGGCCAGTGTCCAAAACACATTGGCAATTAACAACTGCCACGCCAAGAGTGGGACTTCGTTATTCAACGCAGCAAACGCCATCGGAATACCAAAACCGAAAGCAATACCTAAATAGGCCTGTGGCAAGGGGAAAAAGCGTTTGGTGAAAGGGTAACTGGCTGCCAAAATCACGGCTGGTATGCTCATGAGCCAGGTTAATTGATTCAGGGGTAATACCAATAAAAAAGCGATAGCAGCTAACCCTGCAGCCAATAACAGCGCTTCGCGTTCACTGACTGCACCGCGTGCAAATGGCCGGTGTTTGGTGCGTTCGACTGCGCCATCAAAGTGACGGTCGGCATAGTCGTTAATGACACAGCCTGCTGAGCGCATCAGAAACGTGCCTGCAATAAAAATCAGCACAATCCAGAGATTGGGCTGGCCAGCGCCTGCTAACCACAGCCCCCACAACGTGGGCCATAACAGTAAGAGGGTGCCAATTGGCTTATCAATACGGGCTAATTGGGCATAGACCACGAGTCGTTCACGAGCAAGCATAGCGATATTAACGAGAGCCAGTTGAGTTGGAGAGAGAAACCACCTGGGGTGTGGTTTTATTCAGCAAGGTGGGTAAGAACACTTCCTGCACTAATAGCTGCCCACCATGTCGTGCAGTAAATGCAGCACGTCGTGCCCACAGATGGTCGGGGCGAGGGAGTGATAATAGGCAGGGTGTCTCGTTTAACGACACAAGGAAGGGCAGCGCTGCATGAAAAAGAGGGTCGCCAAGCTGTAGGCGGCGAAAGCTCAGGGGACTGCGATTAAATGGCGCTTGCTCGGCAAATAGGGTAAAGCCAAGTGAACGCCCACCACGATCGAGGGTTTTACACCATTCACGATCATTGCTATCGCAGACACTGGCGGCATAGACAACGGTTTCGCCATCTAAGCGTAAGCACACTTGGCGGCACAACACCTGCTCCACCCCTGACCCTAACAGGGCGGCTTCATCATGTGTCGGTGGCCGATGATTTAGGCCAATCAAGCGAACACTGAAAGGGTAGTGTGTGGCTAACAGTCGATTGGTTAGAGAATCGGGTGTCAGCAACCAATCTGCCAGTATCGGGTTTAGGTCTGGTGGCAACATGGGTTGCCAAGCATCGAAAGCAATCATGCTACACATTATGCCAAAGAACGCTGCGAAGGCAGCAGCTTTTGCAGGAAATAGCAGGCTAAAAACAAAAAACCCGCACAGATAATCTGTCGGGCTGATGAGATGCTGGCGGAGAGAGGGGGATTCGAACCCCCGTCAGGGTATTACCCTGAACACGCTTTCCAGGCGTGCGACTTAAACCACTCATCCATCTCTCCGCTGAGATGAAGACGCGCATTATAGGGAAGGCGGTTGCCTTTGGCAAGTGCTAATTGCGACACGGCCGGCGCATCTAAAGGTAAAATGATTTTTTCCGTTCACGATAGAAATGTGCCATGCGTATTGCTCTTGCTCAGTTTAACCCAGTTGTGGGAGATATCGCGGGGAATGCCGCCCGAATTCAAGAACTTGCCCTTGCTGCGCGTGAGCAAGGCGCTGATCTGTTGCTGACGCCGGAGTTGGCACTGACGGGTTATCCACCAGAAGATTTATTGCTGCGTCCAGCTTTTTATCAGGCCGTGCGTCAAGGCTTAGATACCTTACTGGAAATAGATGGCATCACCTTGGTAATTGGTCATCCGGTGCAGTTTGGTGACGAGCGTTTTAACGCTGCTACCGTTTTTCGGGATGGTCATCAACTTGGGCAATATCACAAGATGCGCTTACCGAATGAATCGGTTTTCGATGAGGTTCGCTACTTTACGCCTGGGATTGCGCCGTTAGTATTTGAATGTGCGGGTAAACAAGTGGGTTTGCTGATTTGTGAAGATGTCTGGTCTAGTGAACCGGCGGCAGAAGTCGCCGATGCTGGCGCAGAAATTTTATTGGTCCTCAATGCTTCTCCTTTCCACCGCAATAAACTGGCTATCCGTCAACAGCAAGTCCAGTGGCGATGTGAAGAAACCGGTTTGCCGGTGGTGTATCTGAATGCCGTCGGGGGGCAGGATGAATTGGTGTTTGATGGGGCTTCGTTTGCTTGTAATGCCGAGGGTGAGACCGTCGCGCAATTACCGGCTTTTGCTGAAGCCTTGACCGTCATCGATTTCCCTTCAGCCATACCACAGACCGCATCGATAACGGCACAGCCGGATGAATTGGCCAGTGTGTATCAGGCGTTGGTGTTGGCCGTGCGTGACTACATCAGAAAAAATGGTTTCCCTGGGGTGTTGTTGGGTCTGTCTGGCGGGATTGATTCTGCGCTGACACTGGCAATTGCAGTGGATGCACTGGGGGCGGATGCTGTCCATGCGGTGATGATGCCCAGTCGTTACACCGCAGATATCAGCTTGGTGGATTCTCGCGATATGGTGCAGCGTTTAGGGGTGAAATACGATGAAATCGATATTTGGCCGATGTACGAAGATTTTCAACACGCTTTGCACCCACTCATCGGTCATTTGCCTGTCGATACAACCGAGGAAAATCTACAATCGCGCATTCGCGGTACATTATTAATGGCGTTGTCGAATAAAACCGGCAAATTGGTATTAACCACGGGCAATAAATCAGAAATGACCACCGGTTATGCCACTTTGTATGGTGATATGGCAGGTGGTTTCGCCGTGTTAAAAGACGTGGCAAAAACACTGGTTTATGCCTTGTCAGCATGGCGTAACCAACAAGATGAGGTGATTCCTCGCCGTATTATCGAACGTCCACCGAGTGCTGAATTACGGCCCGATCAATGTGACCAAGACAGTTTGCCCGACTATGCGGTGCTGGATGCAATTTTGGAGGCCTACGTTGAGCAAAATCGCTCAGTGCAAGAGATTATTGCCATGGGCTATGCGGCGGAAGCGGTTGAGAAAGTCACTCGCCTCCTCAAAATCAATGAGTACAAACGCCGTCAGGCCCCTGTGGGGCCACGGATCACACACCGTGCATTTGGTCGTGATTGGCGCTATCCCATTACTCAACGTTTCCGTTGAGATTTTTTTAGGAAGGTTTGGTGGCAAACCATGTTTGCTTTAGTGAGAAAAAATCGCCGTTGGCCTGCCTTGTTGGCGCTGATGTCGTTATTGGCGACACCCGTGGCGGCGGCTGATGGCGTGGCAGAACTCAAACGTTTTATCAACGAAACGCAGTCATTAAAAGCAGATTTTCAACAAGAAGTCAGTGGACGAAGCCAAAAGCCAGAGCAGGCGCGTGGCTCGTTGCAACTGTCTCGCCCTGGCAAGTTTCGGTGGATTTACCAAAAACCGTATGAGCAATGGATTATCGGTGATGGTAAGCGGTTATGGGTGTATGACCGCGAATTGGCGCAGGTGACTTCGCGTCAATTAGATGATGCGTTAGGTTCGAGCCCAGCGGCTTTATTGGCAGGGAAAAATGAAATCGAACGTGACTACCAACTCCGCAATCTAGGACGAGCCGACGGTTTAGAGTGGCTTGAGGCGGTTCCTAAAACAGCAGAATCAGGATTTCGTCACTTTCGGATGGGATTTCGGGCAGGTAACTTAATCTCGATGGTGCTGACCGATAATTTTGGTCAAACCACCAGTTTAAGTTTCAGCAATATCAAGAAAAACCCCGCTATTGAAGCGGGGGAGTTTCTGTTTACACCACCGAAAGGTGTGGACGTGATTCAGCAATAAATCATTTAAGATTCATAGACATAGGTATCACGTCCGCCTTTTTTCGCTAAATACATGCGGTGGTCGGCGAGTTCGACCAGCGCATGTACTTCTTTACTGTCATCCAACTCACGCTCGGCAATCCCGATACTGGCTGTGATGGGGCTGCCATCTGGGCGTAGGCCAAAACCCCGTTCACGCAGACGCTTCACCAAGTGTAATGCACCTTCGATGGGGGTATCGGGTGCCAGAATTAAAAACTCCTCACCACCCCAGCGAATCAGCATATCTTCGGTTCGTATGGCTTCGCGTAGTCGAGTGGCTGCTTGGCGTAATACCAAGTCGCCGGCCTCATGGCCATATTGATCGTTTACCGATTTGAAATGATCAAGATCAATAAACACCAAAGACATAGGCCGTTGGTGCCGCATCGAAATATGAAAATGAATGGTGAGTAATTCTTCGCCACTGGCGCGGTTGAAACATTGGGTCAGTGGGTCATGCGACGCTTGGCGGTTTAATTGTCGCATTAAATGCAGTTGGCTCATCCCAGCCAGTGTTGCCACACCAGAGATCAATGCCAACAGCCACGAGGTGGCCAAACGGTCGCCGCTATTGTTCATCAAAGTGCCAAGATCAAACACAATAAATAGCACTTGGGCGATGAGAGCCGGTGCGGCGAATAAAATGCCTTCCAAAAAAGTCAGTGGAAAGATACTCAGCCCTGCCAGCATCACAAATGGCAAAAATGTATAACCGACAATCGCTGGATTGTTGGACATCTCGACAACCCAATAACCGCTTAACGTGAGGTTTGAACTCAAGAAAAAGAGCGAGGGAATACAGAATAACAAGGCCAGAGCCCGATAGGCGTCTTGAATCTGGGAAGAGTGGGGATAGGCTTTGACCAAAATCCAAAAGGCAATGCTAACGGCCACCCGTTGAATGCTAATCCAGCCCCACAAAGGCCAAGGCAAAAAGAAGGCATCGACCACTACCCACAGTGGCGTCAGAATGGCGAATAACATCGCCACTAAACGTACCCGCGAAATCATCATCTCGCTGCGGCGGCGGGCGAGTAAGGAAGAATGCGTGGCAGGCGTCAGCAGACAATGAAAGTCATGTTGACTGATACTGTCGCCATAGATACGCCGAAACCATTTCGTTACATGACAAAACATGAGCATGCCACTTTTGAAAAAGAGGAAGCAGTTGTTCTAACTGCTGAGAAGCTATGCTGCAGTGTACACCGAGACGTCAAGTCGGACAGGGCGAGATAAGATATTTTTATGTTACAACTAAGCATGCTTTCTCCTCATGTCTTTTTTATGTATAGGGTTTTGCAAAACCCTGAAAATATCATGACATTTGCTTTCTACATCAGGATGAAAACTATAGCCAAGCTAAAAAGCGAATGAAAGAATTTATTTGATCACAATTAGACTTAACGCAAAGATTGGCAAGATTGTGTGCGAGATATTAGCAGAGTTTTAAAGCGTCTTTTTGCGAAAAAGCCAGTTTTCACTGGCTTTTTCGTTTCTATCCGTGATTAGCTGGATGTGGTTTCTGCTTTTTGTCGTAAGCGCAAATTCAGCTCTTTCAACTGTTTTTCATCGACTGCATTTGGCGCTTGTGTCAACAGACATTGTGCACGTTGTGTTTTCGGGAAAGCGATCACATCACGGATCGATTCCGCACCGCACATCAATGTCACCAAACGATCTAAGCCGAATGCCAAACCACCATGTGGCGGCGCACCAAATTTCAGGTTATCCAGCAAGAAGCCAAACTTATTCTGTTGTTCTTCTGCGGTGATTTTTAATGCGTTAAACACTTTTTCTTGCACATCGGCACGGTGAATACGCACAGAACCGCCACCAATTTCCCAACCATTCAACACCATATCATAAGCGCGTGCCAAACATGCGCCAGGGTCGGTTTCCATCAAATCTTCATGGCCAGGTTTTGGACTGGTGAAGGGGTGATGACATGCGGTCCAGCGATCATCTTCCTCGTCATGTTCAAACATCGGGAAATCAACCACCCACAATGGCCGCCATGCTTTGACAAAGTAACCGCCGGCTTCGCCACGTTCATGACCAATTTTAATACGCAAGGCACCAATGGCTTCATTCACCACTTTGGCTTTATCTGCACCAAAGAAGACGATGTCACCGTTTTGTGCGCCGGTGCGGTTGATGATTTCAGTCAGGGCAGCGACAGACAAGAATTTGACGATGGGTGACTGTAAGCCACTGTTTTCATCGTTGCTGATTTTGCTGACATCGTTGACCTTGATGTAAGCCAGCCCTTTGGCGCCATAGATAGCAACGAATTGGGTGTAATCATCGATGTCTTTACGCGACAGGCTTGAGCCACCTGGGACGCGCAAGGCCACGACACGGCCATTTGGCATGTCGGCTGCACCACGGAAGACTTTGAATTCTTCCGTTTTCATCACATCAGTCAATTCCGTGAACTGCAACGAGACCCGTAAATCAGGTTTATCCGAGCCGTAGTAATACATGGCATCGTTGTAAGTCATGCGTGGGAATTCACCTAAATCAACATTCAGCACATCTTGGAAAATATGGCGCGCCATCCCTTCGGTGATGTCCATGATTTCATCCTCGTTGAGGAACGAGGTTTCCAAATCGATTTGGGTGAATTCAGGTTGACGATCAGCACGCAAATCTTCGTCACGGAAACATTTAGTGATTTGATAATAACGGTCGAAACCTGCCACCATCAGCAATTGTTTAAATAGCTGTGGCGATTGTGGCAAGGCGAAGAATTCGCCCGGATGCACACGCGATGGCACCAGATAATCGCGAGCGCCTTCTGGGGTCGAGCGTGTCAACATTGGGGTTTCAACGTCGATAAAGCCTTGTTTATCCAAATAGTTCCGCACGCCCATTGCCACACGATAACGCAGACGCAGATTACGTTGCATGGCCGGACGGCGCAAATCAATCACGCGGTTGGTTAAACGTACGTTTTCTGACAGATTTTCTTCATCAATTTGGAACGGTGGCGTGGTGGCACTGTTCAGAATTTCGATTTGTTTTGCCAGAATTTCGATTTCGCCCGAAACCAAATTGCTGTTAGTGGTGCCTTCTGGACGGCGGCGTACCAAGCCAGTGATGGCCAACACAAACTCGTTGCGGCAGCTATCAGCCGTGCTAAACGCTTCAGGGGTATCAGGGTCAATCACTACCTGTACCAGACCTTCGCGGTCGCGCAAGTCGATAAAAATCACACCGCCATGATCGCGGCGACGGTGCACCCAGCCTTTGATGGTAACCATTTGGTTGAGATAGCGGGTGTCGATGAGTCCACAGTAATCGGTACGCATTGCAAGAACTTTCGTTTTCGAATTCGTTGTTATAAAGATGAAAAACACAAAGGGCGCTAGTTTAGCGCACCGCCTTGTGACTTGGGGCAACTACACCCATAGAAATAATGTATTTCAGCGCATCATCAACCGACATATCCAGTTCGCGTGTCGCAGATTTTTTCACCATGATGAAATAACCCGAGGTGGGGTTCGGTGTCGTCGGGACATAAACACTGACATACTCTTCTTCACCGAGATGTGCGGCGACGTTGCCGCTTGGCGTGCCGGTCAGAAAAGCAATCGTCCATGCTTCTTGATGGGGAAATTGCACCAGTAAAGCTTTGCGGAACGATTGCCCCGAGCCAGATAACAAGGTGTCTGACACTTGCTTCACACTCGAATAAATCGATTTCACCACTGGGATACGCACCATCAGGGCTTCCCACATCCGCACAATGCGCTGCCCTAAAATATTCGCGGCAAACATGCCGGTGAATAGCATCACCAACAAAGCCCCAAGCAGCCCTAAGCCAGGAATATGAAAACCGAACAAATGCTCGGGTTGCCAGCTACCTGGTAACCATTGCAGGGTTTGATCCATGGTGCTGACGATAAGATTCAACACCCAAAGTGTGACTGCCAGGGGGAGCCACAGCAAAAAACCAGTAACGATATAGCCTTTTAAAGTCAATTTGGCTTGTTTCACAGTGATCTCTCTGTGTTCAGGGTAATAAAAGGAAGCAGACAGATGGGGGGCGATTGATATAAAGCAAATCGCGTAGACTTGTCACAATTTTGACACAGCGCAACAAAATTGGCTTAATGTTTTGCGTGTTTACTCAGGACGTTGCACAGTTCAAAGTCGCTTGTCTTTTTGCAGTGCAACAACTACAGTGGTTTTAACAAGCGTTGTTAAGTATAACGCAAGCCACTGCCGATAGGCTGGATGCCAAATTGTGTGCGGTGCGTGTTCTCCTGTTGCAGACAGAAAGATGTACCAACTGTCATCATTAGGCAACAACTTTATGGCATAAAGACCCTGCTGTTCATAAGGTTGTAGAAAAACCACACAGTATCACGCCCTTAAATTTTGAATTGTTACTGACTCACTACGGAGCTTTATCTATGGAAAGCATTAAAGACATTGTTGCAGGCAAAAAAGGTTTAATCGTTGGTATCGCAAACGACAATTCGATTGCGTATGGCTGCGCAACAGTGTTGAAAAATTTGGGCGCTGAATTTGCCGTGACGTACTTGAACGAGAAAGCCGAACGCTTTGTACGTCCTTTGGCCGAAGAATTGGGTAGCCCGATCATCGCTCAAATGGATGTGCAAAACCCGGGTGAACTGGAAGCTGTCTTCAAACAAATTGAACAACAATGGGGCAAGCTAGATTTTGTGATTCACTCCATCGCTTTCTGCCCAATGGATGATTTGCATGGCCGTGTTACCGATTGTTCTGAAAACGGGTTCTTACAAGCGATGCGTGTGTCTTGCTACTCGTTGATCGAAATGGCGCGTTTGGCTGAGCCTTTGATGAAAGACGGCGGTTCGATTGTCACCATGAGCTACTACGGTGCTGACAAAGTGGTGGAAAACTACAATGTGATGGGCCCAGTGAAAGCAGCGTTGGAATCCACCGTGCGTTATCTGGCTGCAGAATTGGGTCAGAAAAAAATCCGCGTGCATGCCGTTTCCCCAGGTCCATTGAAAACCCGTGCTGCTTCGGGGATCGCGCACTTTGACAAACTGATTGAAGAAGCGATTGCTCGGACGCCAGAACATCGTTTAGTTGATATCGAAGATGTTGGCATGACCACTGCTTTCCTGATTTCGGATGCTTCGCGTGCGATGACCGGTGAAGTGACGTATGTGGATGGTGGTTTCCACATGATGGCATAAGCCATTTGCCCCTGTTGTAGCAGTGTGTGGAGAGGCAAGCCGATTGCCTCTCCCATTGAAATTCTTTATTTCTGAGTAATAACAGCGAGAACGACCATGACCCGCGACGAACGTGCCTTTGATGACATCATCCAAGCTGCCTTGCAATATCCCCCAATCAAAATGGCAGTGGCGCATCCCTGCAGCCCAGAATCTCTATTAGGTGCCGTGGAGTCTTTTGAGGCGGGCTTGATCGAGCCAATTTTGGTTGCACCGAAAGCCAAGCTGGAATCGCTGGCCAATGAACTTGATATCGATTTGTCCCGCTTCCGCATTGTGGATGTGCCACATAGCCATGCAGCAGCAGAAGAGGCAGTGAAATTGGTGCGGATGGGTGAAGCACATTCCTTGATGAAAGGCAGCTTACATACCGACGAATTTATGACCGAGGTGTTGAACCGTAACACCGGTGTGCGCACCGACCGTCGTATTAGCCATATTTTTGTGATGAAGGTTGAGAGCTATCCTCGTTACCTGTTTATCACCGATGCTGCGATCAATATTGCCCCCGACTTAATCACCAAAATGCACATCACGCAAAACGCCATTGATTTGTGCCATGCTTTAGGGATTGAGAAACCGAAAGTGGCTATTTTGGCGGCAGTTGAAACCGTGAGCCCAAGTATGCCCTCCACGCTAGATGCGGCTGCGCTGTGCAAAATGGCCGACCGTAAACAGATCACCGGCGCGATTTTGGATGGCCCACTGGCGTTTGATAATGCGATTTCCCATGCTGCCGCCGACACCAAGGGGATTGACTCCCCTGTGGCTGGCGATCCCGATATTCTGTTGGTCCCTGATTTAGAAGCCGGCAATATGTTGGCAAAACAGCTTAACTACTTGGCTGCGGCGGCTTCCGCTGGTGTGGTGATGGGCGCGAAAGTGCCTATCGTGTTGACCAGCCGTTCTGAAGATGCCCAAGCGCGTTTGGCTTCTGCTGCGGTGGCGGCCTTGGTGGCACACCGTCGTGTTTTGAAAACGGATAATGCCTAATGACTGCGCCCTTGCTTGCTCTTAATGTGGGTTCATCCACATTAAAATTTACCCTATTTGATGTTGAACATGCGCATGAGCCACGCATTCGCTTGAATGGTATGTTGGATGGTATTGGCAAAGCGAGTGCGCGTTTCTTAGCTCGCGAAGTCTGTGGCAAGGTGCTATTTGATGAATTGCTCAGTGGTTGTACCCATAGCCAAGCCATCGAACGGGTGTTGCAGCTGACCGACCAAACCGCAGCGCGTCCCTGTGCCATCGTGCATCGCGTGGTGCATGGTGGAGCTTACTTCTCGGCGGCAACGGTGGTGGATGACGAAGTGATGGCAAAACTGGCCAGTCTGATTCCGCTGGCGCCATTGCATCAACCTGGCAGCTTGGCTGGCATTGATGCCGCACGGCAGGCCGCACCGGATGTGCCGCAGATTGCTTGTTTTGATACCGCATTTCACACCACACAAGATGAACTTGCTACCCGTTTTGGTATTGCCAATCGGTGGCATGAAGAAGGCGTGCGCCGTTATAGCTTTCATGGCTTGTCGTATGCTGCGATTGCACGCCGATTGCCGATGATCTTGGGCGAGGAAGAAGCCGCGAAGCGGGTAATTGTGTTGCATCTTGGCAGTGGTTCGAGTGCGTGCGCCATGCATAACGGCCGTAGCATTGCCAACAGCACAGGCATGAGTGCGTGTGAAGGTTTGATGATGGGCACCCGCCCGGGGAATCTCGATCCAGAAGTGGTGATCTATTGGATGGAGCGGGCTGGAATGGATATCGCCGGTGTACGCGAAGAGCTATACAAACGCTCGGGGTTGTTAGGCGTATCGGGCGAATCGTCTGATATGCGCGAACTGTTGGCAAGCAACAGCCCTCGGGCGAAGTTAGCCATTGCCCTGTTTTGCTATCGGGCAGCGCGTGAAGTTGGCGCCCTTGCCGTTCAACTGGGTGGGGTCGATCACATTGTCTTTACCGCTGGTATTGGTGAGCGTTGTTCGCCGGTTCGCGCTTTGGTATTAGATCATCTGGCTTGGTTAGGTTTTGAGATTGACCATGATGCCAATGCCGATCAAGCGACTTGTATCACTTTGCCAAATAGCCAGCGTCATGCGTGGGTGATTCCAACGGATGAAGAAGCACAAATGGCGCGTGAAGCATTGGCTTTGTTGCCAGCCTAAACACCGCTTTGTTGTTGTCACATCGAGCCTCCCAGTGATGGGGGGCTTTTTTAATGGTTAAGAATGTCCGCTAATACCCGTAGCATGGCAGCGGTGGCTCCCCAAACATAATGTTGTTGATAACGGAGGGACAGGTAAAACCCCTCTTGGTTATCACGCCAATAGCGTTCTTTGATGTAGTTATCGGGATTCAAAGCCAATTCCAGCGGCAATTCGAATACCTCGGCGACTTCATCTGGTGCCGGTGCCAATGAAAAAGGCGGCAAGACAAGGCCAACCACCGGTTCGACTCGATAGCCAGTGATGGTGATGTAATGGGGCAATCGTCCAAGTAACTGGATGTGTTCGGCTCGCAGGCCGACTTCTTCTTCTGCTTCACGCAAAGCGGCTTGTTCGGCGGTAGGGTCTTCGGGGTCAATTTTTCCCCCGGGGAAACTGACTTGACCGCTGTGTTGGCGCAATTTTTCGGTGCGCCGTGTCAATAAAATCGAGGGCGTTGGCTGGCGCCAGACAATCGGGACTAAGACGGCTGCTGGTTTTGTGGCGATGCGATCGGTCAGTTGTGGTACGTCGCCAGACAGTGGACGGGTTTCTGCAAGATACAGTTTATCTTGCAACCAAGAAGCAGCTTGGTCGGGGGAGGCAGGAAGCCACATTTAATCGTTATCCTGAGCTAATTTAGGCAATTCTAGTTCGCGCCAATGGGCAAACAATCGCAACACTAGTCCAATAGCAAACACGAGATGCAAACTCAGCGTTGTGAGCCAGCTTTGTTGTTCCAATAAATAGATGCTTAACGCAATCAAAATAGCTACGGTGCCATAAAAATCTTTATGCAGGATAAACGGTACCTCATTGACCATCATATCGCGCACCATCCCACCGCCAACGGCGGTAATAAAACCCAACATGGCGACACCAAAGCCATTGAGTTCATATTGTAGCCCCACCTGCGCACCTGCAATGCTGAAGGCGACCAGCCCCAGCGAGTCGGCCACAATAAAAGTCCGCAACAAAAACTGGCTTTCGCGTTTTTGTAAGCGTAGCAAAGACACCGTTACCAAGGTAGCCGCAATCACCCACAGGGCATCGGTATACAGAAAGACTTGTGGGATACGTTGTATTAAAACATCTCGAATCATGCCGCCGCCGATTGCGGTCAGCAGTGCTAAAATAATAATGCCTAAGACATCGCAATGTTTCCGCACCCCAACAAGGTAACCACTGACCGTAAAGGCTACTGTCCCAATAATGGCAATCCAATCCATCAGTTTTGCTTTCTAAAATGCAATAACGCCGGCAATTACCGGCGTTATTGGTTGTCGGATGAAGAAAGACCGATCAGCGACGCATGGAGTCAAAGAATTGCTGATTGGTTTTCGTACCCTTGATTTTGTCGAGTAAGAATTCCATCGCTTCTAAATCATCCATTGGGTAGAGCAATTTACGCAAGACCCAGATTTTCTGTAATTGATCCTGTCCAACCAATAATTCTTCGCGGCGGGTACCAGAACGATTGACGTTGATCGCAGGATAAATCCGTTTTTCAGCCATCCGGCGATCAAGGTGAATTTCCATATTACCGGTGCCTTTGAATTCCTCATAGATAACATCATCCATGCGGCTGCCGGTATCAATCAACGCAGTAGCGATGATGGTCAACGAACCACCCTCTTCGATATTACGTGCTGCGCCAAAGAATCGTTTTGGCCGTTGTAAGGCGTTGGCATCGACACCACCGGTTAAAACCTTGCCTGAGCTTGGGATCACGGTGTTGTAAGCGCGGGCAAGACGGGTGATGGAGTCGAGCAAAATCACCACATCTTTTTTATGTTCAACCAGCCGCTTGGCTTTTTCGATCACCATTTCGGCGACTTGGACATGGCGAGTGGCGGGTTCATCAAACGTGGAAGCAACCACTTCGCCTTTCACCGTCCGCGTCATCTCGGTGACTTCTTCTGGTCGTTCATCAATCAACAACACAATCAGAGAGACATCCGGATGATTAGACGTAATCGCATGGGCGATGTGCTGCAACATCACGGTTTTACCCGACTTGGGCGGCGCAACTAATAGACCACGTTGGCCCTTACCAATTGGAGACACCAAGTCAATGACGCGACCAGTGATGTTTTCTTCGGAACGAATATCACGTTCTAGTGTGAGGCGCGATGTCGGGTGAAGAGGGGTAAGGTTTTCAAACAGAATTTTATTTTTGGCCTGCTCTGGCGGCCCACCGTTGATGCGATCGACTTTAACTAATGCAAAGTAGCGTTCGCCATCTTTTGGTGTCCTAATTTCCCCTTCGATTGTGTCGCCAGTGTGCAGATTAAAACGTCTGATTTGACTGGGGCTGACATAAATATCATCAGGGCCAGCCAAATACGACATATCTGGCGAGCGCAGGAAACCAAAGCCATCGGGCAGCACTTCTAGCGTACCATCGCCATAAATGCTTTCTCCCCTCTTTGCTTGGTTTTTGAGCAGGGCAAAAATGAGGTCTTGTTTGCGTAAACGGTTTGCGCCATCAATTTCGTTGGCGATTGCGGTGTCAACCAACTGGCTGACGTGCATTTTTTTTAAATCAGATAAGTGCATAGGCGGATGTTGAGACTTTATAGACTCATCGTAAGAAGAACTCACGGTTTGGCGAGGGGATCGGCGAGGGCGGCGGGGATTCAAAGCAGGAAAGCGGGCGATTTTGCATCGCCCGACACAGAAAAAAGTGGATTCAAGGATAGTCGGAATTAGATATTGCTGTCAATAAAGGCGGTCAATTGGCTTTTTGCCAAGGCGCCCACTTTAGTGGCTTTGACCTGACCATCTTTGAAAATCATCAGTGTGGGAATGCCACGGATACCGTATTTTGGTGGCGTACCCTCATTTTCATCAATATTCAATTTTGCCACAGTCAGTTTGCCTTGATATTCTTTTGCAACTTCATCAAGAATTGGGGCAATCATTTTGCATGGGCCACACCATTCGGCCCAATAATCGACCAATACAGGACCGCTGGCTTTCAGCACATCTTGTTCAAAAGAGCCGTCGGTGACGTGAAGGATCAGATCGCTACTCATCATAATCTCCAAAAGAATCGGTTTGGGTGTTTGAAACGCCAAGATATGGCATAAATAGAAATATGGAATCTCTGCATGTTAACAAGCATGCTGTGATGCAGCAAGTTAGCTGTTTCGACACCGCTTGTCGCTATTTTAACGCAACAGCGACAAAACCATCTGTGGAGATTGATTCGATTGCATCAACATGCTGGTCGCGGCCTGTTGCAAAATTTTCCCGCGAGATAAAGCAGCGCTTTCTACGGCAAAGTCAGCATCCGTGATACGTGAGCGTGCCGCAGCGGTATTTTCTGCGCTGGTTTGCAATCCAGCCACTACACTATCCAGACGCGTCATGGCAGCACCAATCGATGCCCGCTGTGAAATGATATTTTGTAAGGCGCGGTCAGCCGCCGCAATCGAACTATTGGGATTGTTGACCAAATCAATATCAGCAAAGCCCATTGAACTGTTGCTAATTTCACCAATGCCAACATTCATCCCTGCATCTGCTCCAGCGCCCACTTGCATGCGGTAGTTGGTTTTAGTTTCTCCTTCAAGCGGAGAATATTGCCAAGTTTCGACAAAGCCGCTTAAGACATCTTCGCCCGATTTTGACCCTACATGATCGATCACATCTTCCGCATTTTTGACCGACCCTCCATCGGCATCGGCATTGCCAATCCCGCCCGTATCGGCATTGTTTAAGTCAATACCATAGCTGGATAGATTGGCACCGGCTGCTTTAAAATCTGTCATAAACTGCGCTTCTGTTTTACCAAGATAATGCACCATTGCATCATTCACCACGCGGCTTTTATCAGCAGAAAGATACGTGAGAAAATCTTTTATACCACCTGCAGCACCATTGTTTTTCAACTCATGATGTAGATACCGTGCGGCAAGGTAAGAAACCGAGTAGTCGGCTGAAGTCGCCACAGTATTTAATGATGTTAAATTGTTATTGAGAAAAGTTTGTACTTGCGCGATAACGGCTGGATCGGATTGGTTGACATTTGCATTCAGTGCGAAGCCCAAATCTGATTTGACTCTTTCATCTGCACCCTGAATAAACTCGGCAGTCCCTTCCTTGAACCAAAGCGACAAATTATAAAAATTAGTGGTTCTCGCCATTACTGCATGAACCATCTCGTGAGCGATAATCCGGTCGTTGTAGTATGGGGCGCTACCGCCATTCGGCAAATTGGCAGGAGAAAAGTCTGCCATATCGATATAAAGCTCTAGGTTTGAACCCACCGCATTGGCTGGCTGGACGGGATAAGAGCCAGAAACATAAGCGGCTGTCCCGCCCGGGGTACCTGGCTCGATAAATTTAATCGCAAATGGCACGCCATCAGCCACCAGTCCATAGCGTTGTTGAATCAACTTTTCCGAGTTTTCAAGCCAGCCAGTGCTCAGCCCTTTTAGCACTGCTTTGACATTTTCATCGCTGACCGAGCCGCCTGAACTGACGCCATCAGGTAAAACAAACAGCTTGTTGCCATTAAACGAAGTGGTTTGACCAATTCGCTCCACCTCATCCATCAGCTGTTTCGCTTCAGCTTGCAAGGCTTCACGATCGGTTTTGGTGTTCGTGCTGTTGTTAGCTTGAACACCTAACTCGCGAATCCGCTGCAACATATTATTGACTTCTGACAGTGCCCCTTCCGCTGTTTGCAGCATTGAGATGGCATCGTTGGTATTGCGTAATGCCTGTCGATCGCCACGTACATTCGACTGCATGCGTTCAGAAATGGCCAATCCAGCGGCATCATCCGTTGCCGAGTTGACCCGTAAGCCCGAAGACAGACGTTGGACAGATTTGCTCACCATCGAGTCATTTTGAGTTAACAAACGACTGCTGAATTGTGAGAGTGAATTGGTAAAGATTTGCATCGCAGTCACACCTGTGCGCAAGATAACTTATCTGCTTATCGGAGAATCCTCCCTCGACTTAAGATTTTTTTGGTTTGCAAGCTTATTTAAGCTTTCAGTAGATTTTCTTAAATAAAAAATGCTATTTAGTAATTTTGTTGTTTGTATTTTTGATTGCCACGTACAATCACAAAAGCATGCGACGGATTTGGTCTGATAACCACAGTTTGTTACACCTTTGTGCTGGACGTTTTTGTCTAAATTTACAAAAAATGTTTAGCTAAGTGATAAACTTAATAAATTGTTGTCAACGTAAATCTGTTTTCAACAACACGCTTTCTTAACTCGATGATACTCAAGAGGTTGCTTTATGCAGAACGGGAAAGGGTTGACGATTCGACAACGTTTAACCTTAGGCTTTGCGTTGGTGCTGACGATGATGGTGGCTGTCACTATCATCGGTATTCAAAAAGTCAATTTCATTGACAAAACACTCGCAGAAATTACCGATGTCAACGCGGTGAAACAGCGTTATGCAATCAATTTTCGTGGTTCTGTCCACGATCGTGCGATTGCTATTCGCGATGTGGTGATGTTTGACGATGTAAATGGCGCACCGATGCGTGAAGCGTTGGATGAGATTAAACGTCTGGATGACTTCTATCAGAAATCAGCGGGGCCGCTTGATCAAATTCTGCAAGATGATGCGATGGCCCAACCTGAAGAACGACAGATTGTGCAAAACATCAAAGCGATTGAGGCTAAAACGCAACCCCTGATCCAACAAATTATCCAAGCGAAAAAAAGTGGTAATGAAGTTGAGGCCGAACGGATTTTGTTTGAACAGGCTAAACCCGCTTTTATCGCGTGGTTAGCGGCAATTAACCAATTTATCGATTTTGAAGAACAAAAAAATCAAAAAGCGACACCAAGCGCACGCGAAGTCGCCAGCGGCTTTCAGTGGTTGATGATTTCTTTGTGTGGTGTGGCGATTGTGTTAGGTGGCATTGTCGCATGGTGGATTAGCCGCCAACTGACACAAGCTTTGGGCGGAGAACCTGCGGATGCTGCTGCGATGGTGACTCGGATTGCTGCCGGCGATTTAACCGAGCGTATTCCTGTCACTTACCCAAATAGTATGTTGGCAGCCGTCGCACAGATGCAACAGCGTTTGGTCGAAATTGTCAGCGCGATTGACCAATCGTCTGACCAGTTATCAAAACAAGCTCAATATGTTGCTCAAGTGTCTGAACAGGCACAAATGGCCGCACAGCAACAAGCAGAAGCGTCGGCAACCACTGCCCACCGTGTGGAACAAATCACGGTCAGCGTGAGCAATATTTCTACTATTGCCCAACAAACTGAAGATAATTCAGCGCAAACCGCAAGCTTATCGGAAAGCGGTACACAATCAGTTAAAACGGCTGCCACTGAGATTGGACGCATTGCCCAAACAGTGGAATCCTCGGCACAACAAATCCGTCAGTTGCAACAACGCTCGCAAGAAATTGGTGGGATTGCTGGTGTGATCGGGGAAATTGCTGAACAGACCAATTTATTGGCCCTGAACGCTGCGATTGAAGCTGCGCGGGCAGGCGAGTCGGGCCGTGGCTTTGCCGTGGTGGCAGATGAAGTACGCAAGTTAGCGGAACGGACTGCCAGTGCGACAGCAGAAATTGCCAAAATGATTGATGTGGTGCAAAAAGATACCCAAGTTGCGGTGGATGCCATGGAGCGTGCGGTGCCACAGGTGGCAAATGGGCTGGGCTTAGCGAATGAGGCAACAACGGTGTTGTCGCAAATTCATCATCAGGCTTTAGACTCACTGGCCAAAGTTCGCGATGTGGCACAAGCGACCACCCAACAAGCAGAAACCATCAATGGCATTGTGCGTAATGTGGAACATATTGCTCAGATGTCGGAGGAAACCAGCGCTGCCATGCACAGTAACAGCACCGCAGCACAACAGCTGAATGAAATTGCAATTGCGCTGCGCCAGCATGTCCAGCATTTCCGCTTACGCGGTTAAGTGGGGTTGTGATACCAGACTTTTCCTCAGTCTTTGGGAGAAGTCTGGAGGGTGTCGGGATTGGGGTCAGCAAGGGCTTGGGTAATCAACTCCATGTATTTCTCCAATTCCAACCCTTGTTCTTGTACCCCTTGGATGCGCTCTAAACTGTCATTCAGAATCTGTCGCAGACGATCTTCCTGTGAGCTTTTCAGCCCCATAAACAAGAACATTTCTTCAAAGTCATGCGCCATTTCATTGAGCACAAAAGACATCTCCTGATTTTGGCGATGATAACCTTGTTCAATTTGCGAAAAGATACGTTTGGCTTGTGATAGCAAGCTTTCTAACGAAGTGGTTTCGAGAGACCGCATACATTGCGCCGCACCTTCTACCAAGAGCGCGAGATAGTCTTTTAAGCGGCCATAGCGATCAGGATCGTCTAGCGGCATGTCTTTCACCAATAAAGCAGCGGCATCATAGTTAAAGACGGTGCGTGCTCCATACGAGATGATGCGGCTGGGGTCGCTGGTGATGTGTTCTAACAACACACGATCCATCTGTGAGGCGATACCGTGACTCCCCCGCAAGACACATTGACTCCGGCGTGAACAGAGGCGAACGGTGCCGCTGACGCCAAAATACTCCAACGCATCGGTTAACAGGGTCGCGAGTTGGTCGGGGGTTTGTACGGTGAACAACTGACGGAACGTGTGAATGACCTGACCTAAGGCGCTCGAATCGGTCATGGCAGAAAAGGCCGCATTCATGGCCTCGCCTGCCGATTGTTTCAACTGTTGAACTTCTGAACGTGCAGCGAGGGTTTGTTTTACTTTGCGTTCAAGTTCTGCGGGTTCTAATGGTTTGATAATAAAATCGTTGGCACCCATATCGTAGGCCGCCAGACGGCTTTGGGCATCGGTGTGGGCAGAGACAAAAATAATGGCTGGTTGTTCGATAGCAACATCTGCTCGGATATGACGGCACACTTCATAGCCATCCATACCTACCATTTCAATATCAAGCAAGACCACACCCGGTTGTAGAATCTTGACTTGTTCTAAGCCTGCACATCCTTCGTGCGCCAGATAAACATCAAAGTGGGGACTGAGAACTGTTTTAATGACCAAAGAGAACATCTCATCATCATCAATCACAAGCACTTTATCTTTTTCTGACATTTTTTATTCCTTTTTGATGGCAGGGCAACTTCCTCGAAAGCAAGCAAACCGTTTTGTGGTGTTGCTACAGGAGGGTTGTCGATACTATTTCCCAAATATGATAGCATCGTGTTGATGTATGAAAATTCGTTTTTTAGTAAAAAAATTTTTCATATCTGGCACTTTATGCCAAACTGAAAAAACTTGGCCGGAGAACACAATGGAATGGCTGTTTGACCAGGATACGCAACACGTTGTGACAGACTCGAATGAGAGGACTGCGGATGACTTTGCCACGCAGACTGCTCTACAAGCGCTGACACATGTCGCGGAACTGGGCGAACTTTTACGTTTTATGCGAGAAAGCCACGCTTGTATTGACAGCAATGCTTTGGCCGAGTGTGCCCTGTTGACAGTAAAAAATTATGACCTCACGGCTTTGCTGATGTTGCGTCCAGAAGGGTGTCCACAAAGTTGTTATGCTTTAACACAGGAAATCACCCCCAATGAGGTAAGCTTGTTAGATAATGCCGCTGCTGCACCTCAGCGTATTTTTGAAACTGCACATTATTGCGTGTTCAATTATCGCTATTGCAGCCTAATTATCACAAATTGGTCAGACCAAGAGCCCTTACGAGCCGGTCGCTTGCGCGATCATCTGGCACAATTATGTGAAGGCATTGATGCCAGATTAGATGCCATGTTGAGCAGTATTCCACTGCCTAATATCGTGCAATTAACGTATCAGCCGCTTATTTCTCATTTTCTTGTGCAGGAACACTAACGCCCAACCCTGTTTGGGATAGCTGCTTACATAAAGGATTGTGACCCAACTATGGCCAAAGTCATTCTTACTGTGGACGACTCCCCTTCTATTCGTCAGATGGTAACCTTTACTTTGAAAAGTGCTGGCTATGAAGTCGTTGATGCCCCTGATGCCCCGACTGCCCTGAGCCGTGCGCGTGCTCGGCAGTTCGATATGATTCTGACTGATATCAATATGCCAGGCATGGATGGTTTTGCCCTGACACAGGCACTCCGTGCGCTCCCTGAATATGCCTCAGTGCCGATTTTGGTACTGACGACCGAATCGAGTGACGAAATGAAGCAAAAAGGACGTGCCAGTGGTGCCACTGGTTGGCTGGTTAAACCTTTCGACCCACAAAAGCTAATTAGCTTAGTGAAGCGGGTGATTGGTTAACGGTTTGCCAAACCATGCAAATCGATCTATCGCAGTTTTTTGACATCTTCTTCGAGGAAGCCGAGGAACACTTGGCAACGCTCGAGTCGGTGTTGCTCGCTCTCGATATTGATGCCCCCGACGCGGAAGCGTTGAATGCGATTTTCCGTGCTGCGCATTCGATTAAAGGCGGGGCAGGGACTTTTGGTTTTACCGACCTGATTAACGTGACGCATCAGCTGGAAACCCTGCTTGATGCGGTGCGTAAACACACTTTGCAGTTAACCCCTAGCCATATCGATACCATCTTGGCGGCGACGGATGCGCTGCAAGATATCCTCAATAATTGTCGTCAAGGTGTGGCAACTGATCCTGTTTTGATTCAGGAAATGGAAGCGCGTTTACGGGCAGAGTTGCTGCCTAAAGATGTCTCTTCAGCCGCGATTCCGGTGTTGCAGGAAGAAGCGCGCACCCATCATTTTTCGATTGCCACAGATGGACAATTAGCTTGGGAGGCGTTGTTACAGCGTTTGACAGCAGAGCCACGGGCAAAAATCACTGGTTTTCCGGTGGAGCCCGATGCCAAGGACCCACTATGTATTGAGTTCCTCGGTACCGATTCTGAATTTGCCGATCTCTGTGATAGCTTGGCCTTTGTGGTACCGCCCTCTGCGATTCGCTTAGAACATGCTCCCCCTCCCTTGGTCGATGACGCAAATAGTTGGGGATTGTTCCATGAGGAAACCCCCGCTGTAAGTGTGCCGCCGTCTGTCCTTGATGATGAGGACGGTTGGGGACTATTTGAGGACGATGCGCCGTCCACGCCTCCCGTTGTCCCTTCTCCTGTACCGATTACGGAAATGGAAGAGGATGACGGCTGGGGATTGTTTGAGGCTGTGCCTGCCCGTTCAACTACGTCGAATACCACACTGCCGGTGACGCTGTCTGAGACGACAGAGGACGATGAGGGATTTGGTTTTTTTACTCCGGTACCACAACCACCGTCGGCAACTTCTCTTGCCACTGCGATGGCTGAAGAGGGCGATGGTTTTGGCTTATTTGTCCCCGTTCCATTAGCCCCACCAGTGGCACCGCCGGTGCCGGTAGTGAGCGCACCACAGGTGGTTGCGCCTACTGCACCACGAACCACGGCTCCCACGCCAACTCGTCAGGGTAATAATGCTGAGTCAGCGACAATTCGTGTCAATGTCGAAAAGGTGGACCAACTACTCGATTTAGTCGGTGAGCTGGTCATTACACAGTCGATGTTGGCTCAGTGTGCCGCGCAACTGGAACAGCAAGGGGTGGGTAATGACATTCTATTGGCAGGGATTAAACAGCTCGAAAGAAATACCCGCGATTTACAAGAATCGGTGATGTCGGTGCGAATGATGCCGATTGCCTCTGTCTTCAACCGTTTTCCGCGATTGGTGCGAGATTTAGCCGGCAAACTGGGTAAACAAGTTGAACTTCATCTCGAAGGCGAAAGCACCGAACTAGATAAAGCATTTATCGAAAAACTCGCCGATCCCATGACGCATTTGGTGCGTAATAGCCTAGATCATGGCATTGAATCACCTGAAAAACGGCGACTGTCTGGGAAATCTCCCATTGGTCATCTTACCCTGCGTGCTTCGCATCAGGGTGGCAATATCGTGATTGAAATTCGCGATGATGGGGCTGGCTTAAATCGAGAACGCATTTTAGCTAAGGCGATTGAACGTGGTCTGCCGGTACACGAAGGGATGCCAGATACCGAAGTGTGGAATCTGATCTTTGAAGCAGGGTTTTCGACTGCTGCCGAAGTGAGTGATATTTCTGGCCGAGGTGTAGGGATGGATGTGGTGCGGCGGAACATCCAAGAGATGGGCGGTAGCATTATGATTGAATCGGTTGCCGGTGTTGGCAGCACGATTACCCTGCGGCTGCCCCTAACCTTAGCTATCTTGGATGGGATGTCGATTCGGGTGAATGGTGAAGTGTATGTGTTGCCATTAACCTGCATTATTGAATCGCTGCAGGCACAACCCAGCCAATATAAAACCTTAGCCAAGCAAGGCGAGGTCTTACAAGTCCGAGGTCAATATCTGCCACTGATTCGATTGGCCGATATTTTCTTGACCCAAACCGAACACCCGACCGGTTCTGCTTCTTTGCAACAAGGGCTGTGCATGATTGTGGAGGCAGAAAAAGAAATGGTAGCGTTACAAGTCGATGAGCTATTGGGACAACAACAGGTGGTTATTAAAAATCTGGAAACCAACTATCGCCGTGTCTCAGGCGTCTCGGGTGCCACAATTATGGGCGATGGCCGTGTGGCACTGATTCTTGATGTCCCTGCCGTTGTCAGAATGGCAAAAAATCGGAGCCGAGCATGAACGAGCGTTATTTAACCAATGATAACAGTCCGGCACGAGAAAATTTGGTGTTTACCCTCGGTGATGAGGAATACGGCATCAATATCCTAAAAGTGCAGGAAATTCGTGGCTATGACACTGTGACGCGGATTGCCAATAGTCCGCCTTATTTAAAAGGTGTGATTAATCTACGCGGCGCAATTGTTCCGATTGTTGATTTGCGCATTAAATTTGGCCTACAAAACGTCACTTACACCCCTTTTACTGTCGTGATTATTTTGAATGTTGGACAGAAAATAGTTGGTATTGTGGTGGATAGTGTATCGGATGTGATTCACCTTGATCCTGAACAATGCCGACCTGCGCCGGAATTAGGTGGTGTGGTGAATACTGATTATGTATTAGGGCTGGGTGTCATTGAAAATCGGATGGTGATTCTCACCGATATCGAAAAACTGATGACCAGCCATGAGTTGGCGCTATTTGAACAACTGAGTTTAGAGACTTAACCTTTGTCGCTAAACCTTTTTCTCTGATGTGAATCTGGATTCCAGAACTGTGAGCGTATGATGTCGGTCCTTTATCGTCTGTCTTTGCCTGTCAAACTTACTTTAATTGCGTTGTTGGCGTTAGCCTTTTCATTGGCGCCTAACTTACGTGTGTTAAATACCGGTTTACATTCTTTAGAAGATATTGCGACTGAGCGACAGGCAATTTCTCCTAGCCTACAGTTATTGGAATTAACAGATCGTTTGCAACGCTATCGTTATGCACTGTTAACCCAAGCTGCAGTGACAGAAAACAATCGCTTATTAAATATAGAGCGTGAGATTGAAACTAGCTTTAATAATCTTGCCGCATTGCCGGCACCATTATCACAACGTGTGCAAGAATTACGCAGCCGTTTCTTATCCTTAAAAGAAAAACAAACCCAAACAGGACTCAGTACCCATTTCAATGGTTATAGCGTGTTGATTGGTGAGGTACATAGCCTGACTCGTGATGTCGGTGCTCATTATGGTTTGATGCTTGATCCTAGCCCAGACGCTTATTTCTTATTTCAAGCCGGTTTTCTCTCTTTACCTGCCGTAAACGAATCTTTAGCACGGTTGCGTGACTTGGCTGCTCTTGGGAGTGAGGTTGCTGCCAATAATGGTTTTAGTCAGCGTGATGAAATCAGTAATAATGCCCTGATTCAGTTGCGTGACAGTGACCAAGCTTTATTAAAAGTCATTTCTGCTAACGCGGTTTTATCGGCTGATCTAGCAAAAGACCGTGCACAGTTGACGCGCAATGTGAATGATGCCATTGCACTGGGCCGTTTGCAGGGCAGCGAAATTAGCCGCGCTGATCTGTTACAGCGAATGAATACCGTTAATGCTGATATTGCGGCATTAAATCAGCGTGTTTTGCAACAATTAGATCTCAGCCTGCAGCATCGCGCCGACCAAGAACAATATAATTTAATCGTTAGCTTCTCAGTATTAGGGCTGTTTGTTCTGCTGCTGATTGTGTTGCTCTATTTAATTTCTCGTTCAATTTTGCGTCCAATGCGTGGTGTAATGGAAACTGCCGCGCAAATCGCCCAAGGTAATTTTTCTGCAAAATTCCCTGTCATTGAAGGCAAGGCTGAATTAGCGCAGTTATCTCATGCCTTAGATGATATGCGAGTGAAGCTTGCTCAGGTTCATAATAATGAATCTGCTGCATTGAAAGAAAACCTACGCGTACGTATTGCATTAGATGTCGCGAAAACCAACGTGATGATTGCAGATAATGAATATAACATTGTCTATGTTAATCGTTCTTTGATTGAAATGTTACAACAACGGCAAGAATCCATTCGCCGTGAACTACCTAATTTTATGGTAGATAAAGTATTGGGCTCCAATATTGATATTTTCCATAAAACGCCTGCCCACCAACGAGGCTTATTAAATCATCTGAGTCATACGCACGAAGCCAACTTGCAGTTGGGTGGTTACCATTTCCGTTTATTGGTTACCCCCGTTGTTGATGCCCAGAACAATCGTCTGGGTACGGTGGTTGAATGGCAGGACATGACGGAAACCTTGCGTGCTCAGCAAGAGGCTGTGATCTACAACGCCAATATGGCGCGGGTGAAAGCCGCACTGGACAATGTCACCACCAACGTGATGATTGCCGACAATGAACGTAACATTGTCTACATGAACAACTCGGTGAAAGGGATGTTGAAGCAAGCGCAAAACGACATCCGCCGTGTGTTCCCGAGTTTTGATCCTGACCGGTTGTTGGGCAATAACATGGATATTTTCCATAAAAATCCTGCCCATCAACGTGATCTATTAGCTGATTTACGGACGACTTACCGCGCACAAATTGCCTTGGGCGGCCGTACTTTCCAATTGATTGCCAACCCTGTCTTTGATGAGCAAGGGGTACGGCATGGCACAGTGGTGCAATGGCTAGACCGGACTGAAGAAGTGGCCGCAGAAAAAGAAGTGGAAGCAATTATTACAGCTGCGGCTGCCGGTGACTTCTCGAAACGATTGGCAGCAGAAAATAAAGAAGGTTTCTTCCGTGTGTTGGCTGACAATATCAACCGTTTGGTCAGCACCTCGGCTGAAGGTTTGGAAGATGTTGCAACCGTGTTAGAGCATCTCTCGCGTGGTGATTTAAGCTACCGTGTGGATGATAAGAAATACGAAGGTGTCTTTGCTCGCCTAACCCGTAATGCCAACCAAACGGTAGACAGTTTATCGGCCTTGGTGCGCCAGATTCGTGAAGCCACCGACACCATTAACGTAGCATCGCGCGAAATTGCCCAAGGGAATCAAAACCTCTCGGCACGCACAGAACAACAAGCCGCGAATTTGCAAGAAACTGCATCCAGTATGGAAGAAATTACCGGTACGGTGCGGCAAAATGCTGATAACGCACAGCAAGCCAGCCGGTTGGCGAGTGGTGCATCGGTGGTGGCAAGTAAGGGTGGCAATTTGATGGGTGAAGTCGTCACCACCATGAGCGCCATCCATGAATCGGCTCGTAAGATTGTTGACATCATTAGCGTCATTGATGGGATTGCCTTCCAAACCAATATCTTGGCGTTGAATGCCGCAGTGGAAGCGGCGCGTGCCGGTGAACAAGGCCGTGGGTTTGCCGTGGTGGCCAGCGAGGTGCGTAGCTTGGCTCAACGCAGTGCCACTGCTGCAAAAGAAATTAAAACCCTGATTGGCGATTCGGTTGATAAAGTCGAATCGGGGGCACAGTTGGTAGACGAAGCTGGGCAAACCATGAGTGAAGTGGTTGATTCGGTACGTCAGGTGGCCGAGTTGATGCGTGAAATCAGTGCCGCCTCGGTGGAACAATCCTCTGGTATTGAACAGATTAACCAAGCTGTGACACAGATGGATGAAAACACCCAGCAAAATGCGGCATTGGTGGAAGAGGCCGCTGCCGCAGCGGAAAGTTTAGAAGAACAAGCGAATTTGCTGTCTGAAGCGGTGGCCACTTTCCGTTTGTCTGCCTCTGCTGCATGGGCAGCGGCACCCGCACCGGTCACAGCGCGTAAAACTGCAACTGCACCGTCTGCTTTGCCATTAAAACAAGCTGCACCCGCACCGATGTCGTTACCCGCGCCGCCTACACATAAATTGAAAGCGCCGTTAACGCCTCCTCCCAGTGCGGCTGATGATGACTGGGAAGAGTTTTAATGGCCAACCATGAGCGAGAGTTTGAATATACGCCGCGTGATTTTGTGCGGGTGAAAGACTTACTCTATCGCCATGCTGGGATTGTGTTAAACGACAGTAAAGATTCCTTGGTGTATAGCCGCCTAGTTCGTCGTTTGAGAGCCTTACAAGTCAGTCGCTTCGCGGACTATCTGGATGATCTCCATCCAGATAGTCCAGAGTGGCAAAACTTCCTCAATGCGCTTACCACGAATCTGACAGCTTTTTTCCGAGAAAATCATCATTTCGAAGTGTTGGCGGGTTTGCTAAAACAACATCCCGTTGGACAAACCTTTCGTATCTGGTGTTGTGCGGCAAGTACAGGCGAGGAGCCGTATTCTTTGGCAATGACTGCGGTGGAAACGTTACAACGACACGATCCACCGGTGTCAATTATTGCCACCGATATTGATACCCAAGTTTTACAAACCGCACGGGCAGGGGTGTATGCACGGGATCGTGTGCGTGATTTGTCGTTGACCCAGTTGCGACAATTTTTTCTCAAAGGGACCGGAAAAAACGACGGTAAAGTTCAGGTCAAACCCTATATCAAAAGGTTGATTCAATTTCAGTCGTTGAATTTATTAGCAAAAGACTGGGCGATTTCTGGCCAATTTGATGCGATATTTTGTCGTAATGTGCTGATTTATTTTGATAAGCCGACACAAAAAACAGTTGTTGAACGTTTTGCTCCTCATTTAAAGCCCGATGGTCATTTATTTGTCGGCCATTCAGAAAACTTAACGCCAGTCACCCGCTTATTTGCCCCTTGTGGCCGCACAGTTTATACCCTTGCCAATCCTCCTGTTGAGAAACACTGATGTTAGCCGCCGATTACCAAGAGGTTTTTGCCTCACATTTTTACCATGACAAGACTTTTGATTCGCCTGCGGTGAAAGTCTTTCCGGGTGAATATCATGTTTCAACAGATGGACGTTTAATCGTAACGGTTTTGGGTTCCTGTGTTGCTGCCTGTATTCGTGATCGTAAAGCAGGATTTGGTGGCATGAATCATTTTATGTTGCCTGATGCTGGTGAAAGCGAATCTTCTGTGGTGGGCAGTGCAGCGCGTTATGGTAGTTATGCAATGGAAATTCTGATTAACCATTTGTTGAAATTAGGCGCAGCGCGACAAAACCTTGAAGCCAAGATTTTTGGTGGGGGCAATGTCCTTTCTGGCATGACCGTGGGTAATGTGGGGCCGCGTAATGCGCAGTTTGTCAAAGACTATTTGGCAATGGAACGTATTCCTGTGGTGGCAGAAGATTTATTAGGCCAAGAAGCGCGAAAAGTGTATTTCTTTTCTCACACAGGGCGGGTCATGGTAAAAACTATTCGTGAACAAACCAAGCCAGCGGTGATTGATCGGGAAATGCGTTATCAAAAACGGATTGTGGTGCGTCCAATTAGTGGCGATGCAGAGTTGTTTTAAGGCCTAGCCGCCTGTTAGCGCGCGAAATTAGAGTAAGGCTGATGCGAAAAATTCGTGTAATCGTGGTGGATGATTCTGCTTTAATGCGCTCATTACTACGACAAATTATTGATTCCACCGATGATATGGAAGTTGTTGCCGTCGCTCCAGATCCTTTAGTTGCGCGTGAGAGAATTAGAGAGCTCGATCCTGATGTGATTACCCTCGACATTGAGATGCCACAGATGGATGGATTGACTTTTCTTGAACGTCTGATGCGTTTACGTCCAACGCCGGTTTTAATGGTGTCGTCTCTCACTGAAGAAGGTGCTGAAGCGACATTACGGGCGTTAGAATTAGGTGCAATTGATTTTGTCTGTAAACCAGATAATCACAGTCTGTTATTAGCTGATTACGCCGATGAAATTTGCCATAAAATTCGTGCGGTGGCGTTAGCTGGTCGTGGTTTTGCGGCACGCCGAGCGGCCCTAGCGCAAAAAACTGCTCCCAGACCTCTACCAACAGTGAGAGCGCGTAGCCAGCATGTGCAGTTGATTGTGGTGGGGGCATCCACTGGCGGCACAGAAGCATTAAAACTTTTCTTACAACGGCTACCTGCCGATTCGCCACCTGTGTTGATTGTGCAACACATGCCCCCTGGTTTCACTACCTCATTTGCCGCCCGTTTAGATAGCTTGTCAGAATTACACGTTAGCGAAGCAAAAGAGGGTGAGCCGATTTTGTCAGGTCATGCTTATTTGGCACCTGGTGATCGCCATTTGCAAATCAGTAAAAATGCCCGTGGTTATGTTTGTCATCTTGATGATGGTGATAGGGTGAACCGCCACAAACCAGCGGTGGACGTGCTGTTTGACTCGGTCACAACTTATATTGCGGCTAAGCGGGTGGTGGCGGTATTGATGACAGGCATGGGTAAAGATGGCGCAGCTGGTTTATTACGCTTAAGACAAGCGGGGGCGACGACTTTAGCACAAGATGAAGCCAGTTGTGTGGTATTTGGTATGCCAGGTGAAGCGATTAAACTCGGTGCAGTTCAAGAAACCGGCTGTCCAGAGGCGTTGGCTGATCGAGTTGTCTCGCTTTTTTAGTGGATAAACTCGCCTTGCCTCTGGTATGGTTAGCGCATAACTGGCAAAAACCCATAAATTGCAAACACACTTTTGTGATGCGGCAATCAAGCGGCAAAACTTGCCGGCTTGTCGTGGTGAAATGTCTTACATGCAGCACTGAGACGACAGAATTCGATTTTTTGTTTTAGATTCATGGTGTTGGGTGACGTGCTTTTTTGGCACGTTTTCTGCTTAACCTGACGGCGTGGCAGTATGTACAACAGGGCGAATCATTATGATCGACAAAATAGCCAAACACTTTAATTTTCAGCAGCAGGCGCTAGGGTTACGTAGCTACCGCAATGAAGTGTTGGCCAGCAACATTGCCAACTCTGAAACGCCTTATTACAAGTCTGTTGACTTTGATTTCAATAAAGCGTTGTCGCAAGCAGAATTGCTGCAAAAGAAAGAATCGATGTCGATGGAAAAAACCCATCAAAGTCATTTACAAGGCAAGGTCAGAGCGGTGAGTTTGACTGAGTTACAGTATCGGCGCGAGGTACAGCCAAGTATTGATGGCAACACAGTCGATATGGACTTAGAACGTACACAATTTACTGATAACTCCATGCGCTATCAAACCACCCTGACTTTCTTAAACCGTCGGATTTCCGGTCTGTCCGACGCGATTAAAGGACAATAATCATGTCTTTGCATAAAGTTTTTGGTATTGCCAGCTCAGGAATGACAGCCCAATCCATGCGTTTGAACGTGGTGGCCAGTAATATTGCCAACGTTGATAGCGCTGTGGCTTCTAATGGTGACCCTTACAAAGCGCGGCGAGTGGTGTTCACCCCCATTCCTGTGCGTGATGGGATTCCACAAGTCAATAGCGTGAAAGTCACTGCTGTTGTTGAGGACCAATCGCCTCCCAAAATGGTTTACGACCCTAAACATCCCCTCGCAAACCAGCAGGGTTATGTGACGATGCCGAATATCAATCCAGTTGAAGAAATGGCGGATATGATTGCGGCCTCGCGAGCGTATCAAACCAACGTTGAACTGATGAACACCACCAAAACTTTGCTCAAGTCCGCTTTGAGCATTGGTCAGCAGTAATTTTTAAAGGATTTCTGATTATGTCCACCGTGAATTCTACTTCTGCTGCTGATCCGTATGCCAATATCAATGGCACTGCTGCAACAGGTAAAAAATCTGAGATTGAAGAAGCACAGGATCGCTTTTTGAAACTGTTGGTTACCCAACTGCAAACGCAAGATCCATTAAATCCTTTGGATAATGAAGCCGTAACCAGTCAGATGGCACAAATCAGTACGGTGCAAGGGATTGAAAAGCTGAATAAAACCATGGAAGACATGGCTACGATGTATGCTACGGCACAATCGCTCTCTGCCGCGAATATGGTTGGGCGTTCGGCCTTGGTGGGTGGTTCTGGTTTGACTTTGGCTGAGGGGGGTACCGCTCGTGCTGCGTTAAATCTGCCAAAAGGGGCTGATACTGTCGCAATCAGTGTGTATAACGCCAAAGGTGATAAGGTGGATACCATTGAATTGGGCAAGCAAAAAGAAGGCGTGATGGAGTTTGAGTGGGACGGTAAAAATAGTGCAGGTGAAGCCTTGCCTGCTGGCGCTTATAGCTTTAGCGTCTCGGCAAAAACAGGTGGCAACGTTGCTGTTGCACAGCCCTTGGCATATCAACGCATTAATGCCGTAAGTTGGGCGCAAGGTGCTGCACAGCTGCATCTGCCAGACGGTACTCGCGTTGGTTTGACCGATATTTATCAGTTAGGTGCTTAATTATTTTAACTACTAGTTTTTATTTGGTTTTAAGGAGATAAAAATGGGCTTTCAACACGGTGTAGGTGGGATTAACGCTGCGTCAAAACAACTTGATGTGATTGGTAATAATGTAGCGAATGCCGGAACGATTGGTTTCAAAGGGTCTCGTGCTGAATTTGCTGATATGTATGCTGCGAATTTTTATGGTGTCGCTGCAACGCAAACCGGTTTAGGCGTGAGAACAGAAACGATTGCGCAGCAATTTAGCCAAGGTGGGATTACCACAACGGGTAATCAGATGGATATGGCTATTTCTGGTAATGGCTTTTTCGTTATTAAAGATACCAATGGTGTTTCCTACTCAAGAAATGGTCAATTTAAGATCGATCGGGAAGGTTTTATTGTTAATAACGGTGGGTCTAATCTTCAGGGCTGGGCAGTGGATGAAAACACAGGCCGTGTCTTAGAAGGTACACAGACTAGTATGAGAGTCGACAATAGTTTGTTGGAACCCCGACCCACAGATTTCCCTGCTGGTGCAGGTGAAATAAAATGGGCTTTTAATCTTGACTCTCGTCAAACCTCATTAGATCCTGCTCTGTTTAATCCTGCAAATCCTGCCACGTATAATCATACCACTTCTACTAATATCTATGACAGTTTAGGTAATCCCTATAAATTAAATTTGTATTTTGTCAAGGACACTGCGGGTGGTGGGGCATGGCAAGTATTCGCCAGAGGGGTTGATGAAACTGCAAATCCAAATACTATTGTAGATCTTGGTCAACAAACTTTGACTTTTGATACTGAAGGTAAATTGCCAACAGGACCTAATTTATTGAACTTCACCGCTTTTGACCCAGGTGGATTAGCGGTGCCAGTGAATGCAGCTCCAATCAATATTAATATTGATTTTGCTAATACGACTCAGTTTGGTGCACAGTTTAGTAACAATGATATTATTCAACCAGGTTATCCTCCCTCCGTTGTGACTAATTTAGAAGTTAGTAAAGACGGTATTGTGAGCGCCAGATATTCCAACGGTCAAAATAAAACAATCGGTCAAGTTATTCTTGCCAATTTCCCGAATCAACAAGGATTACAATCAATTGGTAATAATCGTTGGATTCAAACATATCAATCTGGTACGCCGACATTGAATAACCCAGGTAGCACTAATACTGGGCTGATTCAGTCTCAGGCGTTAGAAGAAGCAAACGTTGATTTAACTGCAGAGTTAGTCAATATGATTACTGCGCAGCGTTTCTATCAGGCAAATGCGCAAACAATTAAAGTTCAAGATGCGGTATTGCAAAGCGTGATTAACTTACGTTAATTCAGTCTGTTATTAGGATGGCTAATCAGCCATCCTAGACAGGACACTGAGGCTATATGAAATTAAAATAGCCTACAGAAAAGAAGTGAAGGAGGTGCGATGGATAAGATGCTATTTATTGCAATGAACGGAGCGAAGCACGTTGCATTGCAGCAAGCCACAACCAGTAATAACTTAGCAAATGCAAATACGAATGGGTTCAAGGCTGAGTTAGTGGCATTTCGAGCCCTTCCTGTTGTGGGGGATGGTGTCCCTACTCGTGCCTTCTCTGTTGATAGCACTGTTGGCCATGATCCCAATCAAGGGCCAATTAATCACACTGGCAACGACCAAGACTTTGCCATTAAGGGACATGGTTTCTTCGCCGTGCAAGATCCGCAAGGCAATGAAGCCTATACTCGTGATGGTGGATATGTCGTTGATGAAAATGGTCTCATGCGAACTCGCTCAGGTCGTCTGATTTTGGGTGATGGTGGGCCCTTAACGATTCCGCCAAACAGCCGTGTTGAGTTAGGTACTGATGGGACTGTAACGGCAGTTGCTATTGATCAAGGTGTTCGTCAAGCACAAGTCGTAGGACGAATTAAAATGGTTGCTGATGAATCTGGGAAAGAGTTTTACAAAGGCAACGATGGTTTATTTCGTCGGCGTGATGGTCAGATTCCTGAGTTGGATGAAACCAGAGGTTTAATTGCTGGTGCAGTAGAAGGCAGTAATGTGAACCCTGTAGAAACGTTGGTTCAAATGGTCAACCATGCTAGACAATATGATTTAAATATTAAACTCATGCAAACAGCTGACCAAAATGCAAGACAAGCAAACTCTATTATGAGCTTGTCTAACTAATTCATATTAAAAAAGGAAATTGATATGTTACGCTCCTTGTATATCTCTAAAACAGGTATGAATTCTAGTCAGTTTCGGCTAGATGTTGTGACCAATAACCTAGCCAATGTGAATACAACAGGCTTTAAAAAGAGCCGCGCTGTATTCGAAGATTTAATGTATCAAACGATTCGTCAGCCTGGTTCTCAAAGTGCAAATAACTCACAAATTCCTACAGGCTTAATGGTTGGTACAGGTTCGGCCCCTGTTGCGACAGATCGGATTCATTCAGATGGAAATATGCAGAATACTGAAGGGTCACTAGACGTTGCGATTAACGGTAAAGGCTTTTTTAGAGTCACATTGCCAGACGGTTCAACAGGCTATACGCGTGATGGCAGTTTTAAACTAAACAGCGAAGGTCAGTTAGTCACATCTAATGGGTATTTATTAGACCCGCCTATCACTGTGCCTGCTGGATCAAATAAACTAGTCATTTCCGCTGATGGTCGGGTTCAAGTTACAGCGCAGGGTGCGACCGAACCTACTGAGTTAGGGATTATTCAGATTTCTGATTTCATCAATCCACAGGGCTTGGAGAGTATCGGTGGAAACTTGTACTTGGAAACGGCTGCCTCTGGCGCACCCATTACAGGTGATCCAAATGCCGACGGACGTGGTGCTCTCAAACAAGGTTTTTTAGAAGCTTCGAATGTTAATGTGACTGAAGAATTGATCAATATGATTCAGGCACAACGCTCTTTTGAGCTTAATTCTCGTGGCGTGAAAACAAGTGATGAGATGTTGCAAAGATTAAGTCAGTTGTAATTGTTAATTTTGTTTGAGTCTTGTTGAGTTGATGTTTTCGCCCGTGTGCATTTTATGCTACGGGCGTTATTTTTCCGGTAGTGTGGATATAATTGGAGTACCATGATGTTTGCTCCTTTGATTGTTGAGATATAGAAATGTCTATCATTAAATATACAACTCGTGTGATGACTTTTGGTTTTTTTGTCTTGGTGAGTGGTTGCATGACTCCACCTCCTACCATTGTGCAACAGCCGCTCTCTGCTAGACCAATCCAACAGCCAAATCTTCGTCCTGCTAATGGAGCAATCTTTCAGACAAATGCTAATCAAGGGCTGTTTGCCGATCGTACCCCGAGTCAGGTTGGAGACATTTTGACTGTGATTATTGAAGAACGAGCAAATATTTCCAATTCTGAAAGCAGCTCTGGTAGTCGTTCTGCCTCTGGTTCTGCTAGTGCACCTGGTTTCAGTATTCCATTTTTCCCCAATTACCTTGAGGCAAAGACAAGGGGACTTAATGTCAATATCAATGGTGAGGTTGAGAATGACGGTAGTGGAAAAAGTAGTGCTTCGAGCTCTTTTAATACTAATATCAGTGTCACAGTGATTGATGTATTACCGAACGGTAATTTGCAAGTAAGTGGTGAAAAGCAAGTTAAAATGAATGGCGAAATGCAGTTCATTCGTTTATCCGGTGTCATTAATCCTAGAGATGTCAAGGTTGATCCTCGCTTAGGTGGGAATATCGTTTCGTCACAGAAGATGGCGGATGCTCGTATTGAGCAAATTAACAAAGGTAATAATAGTTTGTTTGCACAACCTGGTTGGTTAACACGATTTTTTATGACTATTTTACCGTTCTAAATTTCTGGATAAAAACCATGCGTATTAGTGTAATTTTAGGGCTAATTTTAGCCTCTACTTTGTCCATGCCCGTTTGGTCTGCTCAAAAAATTAAAGAGTTGGCTACTATCGGGGGCGTGCGTAGTAACCAGTTAGTTGGATATGGTCTAGTTGTTGGATTAGATGGCACAGGGGATAAAGCAACCTCTTCCCCTTATACCAGTCAAAGTATGATTAATATGTTGAATCAATTGGGTGTGCAAATGCAGCCAGGTCAAAAGATTGACCCTAAAAATGCCGCTGCAGTGGTAGTGACTGCCAATCTGCCGCCTTTTGCAAAATCTGGGCAACCATTAGATATCACTGTGTCTGCAATTGGAGATGCAAAAAGTTTGCGAGGTGGGACCCTATTGATGACCCCACTAAAAGGGGCTGATGGTCAAATTTATGCCATGGCTCAAGGTAATATTTTAATTGGTGGTGCAGGGGCTTCTGCTGGGGGATCGAGTGCGAAAGTCAATCAGCTAAATGCAGGTAGAATTCCTGCTGGTGCAACAGTAGAACGAGAAGTGGCTAGCGGTCTTAATGCCAATGCAAATAGTGTTCAGCTAGAACTTCTTGAAGCAGACTTTACGACTGCTAATCGGGTAGTTGAGGCAATTAACAAAGCGTTTGGCCCAGAAACTGCCCGTGCTTTGGATGGCCGTGTTGTCGAAGTCCGTACACCGTTTGATAGTAATCAGCGAGTGCAATTTCTTGCAAGAATGGAAAATCTTGCCGTCACAGCGGCAGAATCTACTCCACTGGTTATCCTGAATGCCCGTACTGGGTCGGTGGTGATGAACCAAGCCGTGAAGGTTGAGCCCTGTGCTGTGGCACACGGTAACCTATCTGTTACGGTGAATAGCACCCCTGTTGTCAGCCAACCCAACCCTCTGAGCCAAGGACAAACTGTGGTCGGACAACAAGCTGACATCAATGTACGTGCTGATGGCGGTAAAGTAATTAGTGTGCCACGTGGCACTAGCTTAAATGAAGTTGTGCGTGCTTTGAATGCAGTCGGTGCGACACCGCAAGATCTTTTGTCCATTCTGCAGGCCATGAAAGCTGCTGGTGCGTTGAAAGCAGAATTGCAAATTATTTAAGCATTGTGTGCAAGGCATGGTAATTGCTGGGTGTTTGTTATTCTTTTGAGGCTTGGTTGTTATGCAAATTTCTTCTTCGTTTGAATCTGCACGCGCTCAACAACGGTTAGCGATAGATAGTCGCTCATTGGATGATCTACGTGCTGAGGCGGTAAAAGACCCTAAGGCTGCAATTAAGAAAGTAGCTGGTGAGTTTGAAGCCATGTTCCTGAATATTGTGATGCAAACAATGCGGGAAACTTCTTTCTCTGGGGAAGAGGAAAGCAATGCCTTAAATACCTTTCGTGGAATGCAAGACCAACAAACTGTGCAGCAAATGAGTTTATCCGGTGGAGTGGGGCTGGGTGATATGATTGCTCGGCAAATTGCCAAGCAATCTGGCATTGAATGGGACGAGCCAGTCAAGAAAACAGCGGCAGCAAGTTCTATGCAGCTGTTAGCACTGCAAAAACCAGCGATTGCTAAAGCCTTGCAACAGCTGGAACAAGACGGTGTTCAAAGCACAACAGCGAAACCTGCCGCAGGCAGAACGAATAACACGCAAAATACCAATAGCGGTGATTTTATTCAGTCCATGCTAAATCATGCTGCCCCTGCTGCCCGTGCGATTGGTGTTGAACCCCAATTGATTGTGGCGCATGCCGCGTTGGAATCGGGATGGGGCAAACGAAATATCAAGAATGCTGATGGGTCGAACAGTCATAACCTGTTTGGTATTAAAGCAACGGGTAACTGGAAAGGCGCCACTACCGATGTGCTGACTACCGAATATGTAGATGGTGTAGCACAAAAACGAGTTGAGCGTTTCCGTTCCTATCCTTCTTATTCTCATGCCTTTGCCGACTACGCACGATTGCTGAGCACTAACTCACGCTATCAAGATGCACTAAACAAAGGCGCAGATGCGGTGGGATTTGCGCGTGCTTTGGCTAAAGGCGGCTATGCTACCGATCCAAACTACGCTGCTAAATTGAGTCAAGTGGCAGGTAGCGAAAAAATGCAAGTTGCTGCACGTTCTTAGTAGAAACACTTAAGTTTGTCATTGTGCAGACGATGTAAGTTAATGACTTTTTGGGCAGGAATCTATCATGGCCGGTATCTTAAATATTGGTGTGTCGGGGCTGAATGCTGCCCGCGCCGCGTTAAATGTCACCTCGCAAAATATTAGTAATGTCAACACCGCCGGTTACCATCGCAAAGCGTTGGTGCAGTCGGCAATGTATCCACAAAATCTAGGCTATGGCTTTCCCGGTCAAGGGGTTGAGCTCAATGATGTTCAACGCATCTACGACCGTTTTTTAGATAAACAAGTTCAAACCGCGACTGCCGGTAACAGTTACTATGAAACACAGTTTAGCTATATGAAACAGCTAGACGATGTGATTGCAAACTCAACCAACGGCATTTCGCCACGGCTACAACAATTCTTCAGCTCAGTACAGACACTGACCTCCGACCCTTCTTCGATTCCTTCTCGCCAAGCGATGATTGACCAAATGTCATCGTTAGTGAACACCATGAAGTCAGCTGACGACCGCATGGAAGAACTGCGTTTGGGGATTAACACGGAAATCAAATCCTCTGTCACTGCGATCAATGGGATTGCCCAGCAAATTGCTGATTTAAATAAGCAAATTACTATGCTGTGGCGGAACGATGGCGTTCAATTGCCCAATGACTTAATTGACCAACGAGATCAGGCTGTTACCGAGCTAAACAAATACATCAATGCAACCATGGTGCCGCTTGGTGACGGGACGGTGAATGTTTATATCGGTAAAGGGCAAAGTCTGGTATTGGGCAATGATCCAGCATTACTAAGATCTGACTATTCCACCCAACCCGGTATGGAACAAGAATTGGTCGTCTATTACCAATCAGGTGCACCTTTTGAGATTCCCTCAGATTTATTAAGCGGGGGATCAATGGGGGGGGCATTAGAGATGCGCAAAACATTGGATGATACGCAAAAACGTATCGGCCAAATGGCAATGGAAATGGTTGATCGTTTTAACCGTCAAAATTCCCAAGGTGTTGATCTGAATGGCGATGCTGGTACAGATTTATTTGAGCTACGGTTTAACTTTCCGCCAGTGAATCCTCCAACACCCGACTACTCGGCAAAAACCGATGCAGAAAAATTAGAAATTCAACAGCGCTATGCTGTGCGTGCCTTGTCATTGCTGCAAACGGATCCAAACAAAATTGCCGCAGCATCGGCAATCGTATTTGATCGTAATGCTTCTTTTAATGGTGCATTACCTACAAAACTAGCTGGCAGTGCTGCGATTAGCCAAATCTCAACAACAGCACCATTTACGCCTGCTACAGCTGTTCCGGCAATGCCAATTCAGATTCGGTTTGATGGTACCAACTACAGTATTACCGACAATACTGGTGCTGCGCATGTACCGCCTTTGTCCCTCACTCGTATCCCCGGCGTATCCGGTGGTTTTAAAGTGGTAGACCAGAGCGGTGCCCCAATGGGGATACAATTTACTGTGTCAGGCACGCCAGCGGCAAATGATACCTTTGTGATTGCCAACCGGACGCCTGGTGCTTTATTGGAAAAAGGTGAAAACACCAACTTACTGGAAATGGCTAAGTTGCAATCGCTAGCGACAGTTGCCGATTTGCCTGCAAGCGGTAAAGTAAATGGTATTGGCCCTGGTACACCTCCCGTTCTTGACTTCACAATCAATGTGCAAGATCCGGATGTGGCGGCTGACAAAAAAGCCCAGTTGGACTTTGTTTCTAAACTGCCAATCACCATGGGGTTTGATGGTACTAATTTCACCAACTTGCCAAGTGGCTATACCGTTGTTCCTGCTGGATCAACCTACTCTCTGCAAGATGCTTCTAGCCGCACTTTGATGACTTTTACTGCCCCTGCCGCGCTAGGTGCTGCGAATGCGGGACAAACCTTTACCTTTCCTGCGCCTGCCGCATCAAATTTCCAAGCCACGTTTGGCCAGATGGTCACGGCGGTGGGCAGTAAAACCAATGAAGTGAAAGCCATTGGGGCCGCTCAAAAAGTGACATTAGAGCAAGTGACGATGGCGCGTGAACGTGTCTCTGGTGTGAATTTGGATGAAGAAGCGGCAAACCTCATTAAATTTCAACAAGCCTATCAAGCCTCGAGTAAAGTCATTCAAATTGGCCAAGGTTTGTTCGACTCGGTATTGCAAGCTCTGCGTTAATCCTGCTCACTAGGAATATAAAGGACATTATATGCGAATCAGCTCTTCTTTTACCTATCAAACCGGTGCTGCAGGGATTAACCGTCAACAAAACACCTTGTTTGAGCTGCAAAAACAACTTAACTCGCTTAAGCGGATTAACAGTCCTTCTGACGATCCAGTGGCTGCGGCGCGGGTGTTAGATACTAAACAATCTGATAGCCGCAATGCTCAGTTTATTGAAAACACCAAAGCGGTAGACTCTGCCTTGCAGTTTAGCGATAACGCGCTGCAAACTGTATCTGACATCATGACGCAGATGAAAGAAATGGTGGTGCGGGCTGGGAACCCTGCCTTTAAGGACACCGACCTTAAAATTATCAGTGGCGAATTTGATGGCAAAATGGAAGAATTAGTCGGGGTGTTAAACACGACTGATGGTCAAGGGAATTATCTATTTTCTGGCACGAAAACCAGTACACCGCCTTATACCATTGAAGGTTCTCGCCCCTATGGCGCTGATACCGTGATTCGTTACAACGGTAACGATGGCCAAAAATCGGTTCAAACAGGCACTGCACGACAAATCGCTATTACAGATCCTGGTTCTGCAACCTTTGGCACTGGCAGTACCGCTGGCCGCGACTCCGGCAACATTTTTGATACTATGTTGCGCTTTGGAGAAATGCTAAAACAGGGTCGGGATGGTTTAAATCCAAAAGCGAATCTGCCTCTTAACAGTGGTACTTCGGTCACATTAAAAGTGGCTGATTCTGTTCCAAATATTACTAACACCACTGCTGCTGCCGCATTTGAAGATCTAAAGGATGCGTTTGGGCAGGGTGGGGTGAGTATGACTCTACCTGCTGGCATGGATAATGCGACCTTGCCTACTTTGCCAGCGCCTTATAGTGCTAATTTCCAAGTGGCTTACGATGGAAAAGTCGGTGAATATCGTATCCGAACCACTGGTGGTGAAGATACTGGTTTAACGCTCAAATTTGAAAACTTGCCAACGGGCCCACTTGTAGCAGACAGTGTTACCTTGAAATCTTATACCTTAGAAGCCGCACAGGTCATGAAAGGGGTAGATAAGGCACATGAACGTTCGTTATCCACCTTGGCTGCAGTGGGGTCTCGTCGTTTAGAGGTGGAGCAAAGTCGTGATCTCGGTGAAGACCTGAACTTGGTCTACAAAAAATCGATTAGTGACTTGGAAGATCTGAATATTGCAGAAGCTAGCACCAGCTTAGTCATGGCGAAAACGGCACTAGAAGCGTCGCAGCTGTCTTTCTCAAAAGTAAGCTCGTTGTCACTGTTTAACTACATCAGCTAATTGATGATAGCAAAACAAAACCCCCGCGATTAAGCGGGGGTTTTTTATTCTGGCGGAGAGAGGGGGATTCGAACCCCCGTGGGGCGCGAACCCCCCACTGATTTCGAGTCAGGGCCGTTTAGCCTCTCCGGCATCTCTCCGAACTTCGAAACAGACGCGCATCTTAACAGAGCTAACTTTTCTGTCAAGATGCGCGTCGTTGTTGCCTAGCTAAAGCTCAATTTTCCGTGGCGTGCATCAATCACAATCACCGATTTTGGTGGATAGTGGCCGGCTAATATTGCTTTTGCCAGTGGGTTTTCGATTTCATTTTGAATGGCTCGTTTCAATGGACGAGCACCATAAATCGGATCGAACCCGGCTTCAGTCAACAGGGTTAACGCATCGTCTGTGACTTGTAGCGCCAGTTCTAACTTGGCCAAGCGGTTTTCTAAATGGCGCAGTTGAATTCGTGCAATCGATTTGATGTGCTTATCATCCAAGGCATGAAAAACCACCACTTCATCAATCCGATTAACAAACTCTGGGCGGAAGTGAGCTTTGACTTCACCTAACACGGCAATTTTAGTCAGCTCATAATCATCGGTTGCCATGGTTTGAATAATCTGGCTACCAATGTTCGAGGTCATGGCAATGACCGTGTTGCGAAAATCGACAGTTCTGCCTTGGCCATCTGTTAAACGCCCATCATCCAACACCTGCAGCAAAATATTAAACACATCGGGGTGGGCCTTTTCAACTTCGTCCAACAGAATCACCGAATAAGGTTTACGCCGAACTTGTTCAGTCAGATAACCACCCTCTTCATAGCCAACATAACCTGGGGGCGCACCGATGAGGCGTGCCACCGAGTGTTTCTCCATATATTCGGACATATCAATCCGAATCATGTGTTCTTCACTATCAAACATAAAGCCGGCCAGCGTTTTGCACAGTTCGGTTTTTCCCACGCCAGTCGGCCCAAGGAATAGGAAAGAGCCATACGGTTTATTTGGATCAGACAGACCAGAACGGCTACGGCGAATCGCATCTGCCACGGCACGGACGGCTTCATTTTGTCCAATAACACGCTGATGTAACACGTCTTCCATTCGCAACAGTTTTTCGCGTTCCCCTGTCAACATTTTTGAAACAGGAATCCCTGTCGCACGGCTCACCACTTCTGCGATTTCTTCAGCACCCACTTGGGTTCGTAACAGTTGATTGGGTTTTTTCTGTCCACCTTGGCTGGCTGCTTCGGCTTCTTTCAGGCGGGCTTCTAATTGGGGTAATTTGCCATATTGCAGCTCTGCCAGTTTTTCCCATTGTCCTTGTCGTTTGAGTTCCTCAATCTGCACTTTCAGCTTGTCGATCTCTTCTTTGATCGATTGGCTACCCTGTTGTGCTGCTTTTTCAGCCTTCCAGATTTCTTCTAGGTCGGCATACTCGCGGCTTAATTTTTCAATTTCTTCGTTAATCAGCGCTAAGCGTTTTTGACTCGCTTCATCCGATTCGCGTTTCACTGCTTCCCGTTCAATTTTCAACTGAATTAAACGGCGATCGAGCTTGTCCATTGACTCTGGTTTTGAGTCAATTTCCATTTTGATTCGGCTTGCTGCTTCATCAATTAAATCAATGGCTTTATCAGGCAGGAAACGGTCAGTGATATAACGATGTGACAGCTCGGCAGCGGCAACGATCGCGGGATCGGTAATATCGACACCGTGATGAATCTCATATTTTTCCTGTAAGCCGCGCAGAATAGCGATGGTATCCTCAACCGAGGGTTCACTGACCTGCACCTTTTGGAAGCGGCGTTCTAGTGCGGCATCTTTTTCAATGTATTTACGGTACTCATCCAGTGTCGTTGCGCCAAGGCAATGCAGTTCACCACGGGCTAGCGCAGGTTTCAGCATATTGCCTGCATCCATTGCACCTTCGGCTTTACCTGCACCCACCAAAGTATGAATTTCATCGATGAAAATTAAGGTGTTACCTTCATCTTTGGCTAAATCATTTAACACCGCCTTGAGTCGTTCTTCAAACTCACCACGGTATTTTGCGCCGGCCAATAAGGCAGCTAAATCCAACACTAACAGTCGTTTGTGTTTCAGCGATTCAGGCACCTCACCATTCACAATTCGTTGAGCGAGGCCTTCAACAATTGCTGTTTTACCCACCCCGGGCTCGCCAATTAACACAGGGTTATTTTTGGTGCGCCGTTGTAGGACTTGAATGGCACGGCGGATTTCATCATCTCGCCCAATCACTGGGTCGAGCTTGCCCTGTCGTGCGCGTTCGGTGAGGTCCAGCGTGTATTTACTTAACGCCTCGCGTTGACTCTCTGCGTCGGCGGTGTTGATGGTATCGCTGCCACGTACGGCATTGATCGCAGCCTCCAAAGCAGCAGTTTGCCCACCATGTTCTTTGAACAAGCGGCCTGTTTCGCTTTTATCTTCCGTTAACGCCAATAAGAACATCTCACTGGCAATAAATTGGTCGCCTCGTTTCAGTGCGGCTTTTTCTGTGAGGTTGAATAAATTGGCCAGCTCTTTCGACACACTGATTTCACCGCCGGTGCCACTGACCTTCGGCAAGCACTCGATAGCGGTTTTCAGGGCCTGACCTAACCCGCCAGCATTCACACCAGCGCGGGCTAACAGCCCCCCAACGCCGCCTTCGCGATCATTGAGCATGGCCAATAAGACATGCTGTGGTTCGATATAGGGATTGTCATTGGCCAAGGCCAGACTTTGTGCATCGTTGATGGCTTGTTGAAATTTCGTGGTGAGTTTGTCAAAACGCATGATGCTTTCCTACTGCAATTAAGTTAAACCCTAACTTGGGTAGGGGAAAAACTTTATCAAGTAAGAAATTTTTTCTGATTGGGTCTTGATTTATCAGACTTTGTCTAGGCAGGAGCGCTTGGGCGTGTGTGTGCGCATATCAGCGAAGGTGCCATCCAAGGCAAGATCGATTATTCTATGTAGATCTTCTTTATCTTGCGAGAAATCCAGCACATCATGCCAACAAAACAACAACATCCCTTATTTTTTGCTGCTGCTGCGATTGTGATTTGGGCAAGTTTGGCAACATTAGGTACCCGAGTGGCAGCCGTGCCGCCGTTCTTAACCGTGGGAATTACCTTATTGGTGGCGGGAGTATTAAGTTTACCGACTTATCGTCAATGGAAAGTACCGCTACCGACGCTTTTGGTTGGCATCACCGGTATTTTTGGTTACCACTTCTTTTTGTTCTTAGCCTTTCGCCTAGCGCCAGCGGTAGAAGCCAATTTGTTAAATTATCTGTGGCCGTTATTGATTGTGCTGCTGTCGCCAGTATTGCTGCCAAATATGGCGTTGCGGCGGCAACATATTGTTGCTGCTGGGTTGGGATTTATTGGGGCAGCGTTGATTGTAACGAAAGGCTCACTGTCATTAGAGGCCCGATTTATCACCGGTTATGCCTGCGCTGTATTAGCTGCATTTTTATGGGCTGCCTATTCGTTGTTGAGCAAGCGGCTTCCTCCCTATCCAACGGCGGCAATTGGCCTATTTTGTTTATTGTCTGGGGGACTGTCGCTATTGAGTCATTTTGCATTGGAGCCTGCCTACACACCGAAGATGCAGGAATGGATATGGCTAGGTCTATTGGGGATTGGGCCGATGGGTGGGGCGTTTTTTTTATGGGATAAAGCGTTAAAACAAGGCGACCCACGGAAAATTGGCGCATTAGCCTTCACCACCCCGTTGTTATCGAC